>CAZCER010000258.1:0-7249 GCA_964497385.1 uncultured Armatimonadia bacterium
ACGAACTGCTGGGCTTCGCTTTGTCGGCAAGGCTCGGAGCGAGGCGGGACTCGGCGAGTCCGGGAGCCTCCGGCAGCCAGACGACCATCTCGCCCGGCTCGCGGTTGTCCCAGGTGCAGTAGGGGACCGCCGTCACCGTGGCGGGGCTGATCGCCGGGGCGCTCCGATAGAGTTCGCCGCCCCAGCCAGGATCCGCGACTCGCCGGGCGTTCGCGGTGAGCACGGTCACGCCGCCGAGCAGTTCGGGGCGGAACTCGGTTGCGAGGTTCCCCTCGCGCGGCAGACAGACGTCGCGGACGCCGCCGCGGTTGTCCGCTTCCTCAAGGCAGTAGACGATGGGCCCGCGCATGAGCGCGACGCGGCCGCGATCGGCCTCAACGGGAGGGGCCGCCTCGACGCGACGAGCGGGCATGTCGAGGGCGAGGGTGACGGTGTCGTCCCGCCAGGCGCGGCGTATCCTGAGGTACCCGTCGTCGCCGGGCTCCGCGTCGACCGTCTCCCCGTTCACGGAGCAGGTGTAGCTGGTGCACCAGCCGGGGATCCGGAGCGCTAGTTCGAGTTCCGTCGGGGCGCCGTTCGCGGGCGTCACGGTGATCGCGACATTCCCGTCCCACGGGTAGTTCGTCGCCTGCACGATCCGGACAACGCCCGCGCTCGTCTCGACATTGGCCTCGCTGCCGGCGTAGAGGTGCGCCCAGACCGTGTCGCCCTTGACGCCGTAGACGTACCCGCCGACGGTCGGCAGGAGGCGCAGCACGTTCGGGGGGCAGCACGCGCAGCCAAACCACGGGGCCCGGTGGTGGTTCCCTCGGCTCGCGAGGGGGTTCACGTAGAAGTAACGGTCGCCCGAGAGCGAAACGCCCGAAAGGAAGCCGTTGTAGAGCACGCGCTCGAGCGTGTCCGCGTACTCGGAGTCGCCCTCGACCTCGAGCATGCGCTTCGCCCAGAACGCAAGGCCGATGGCGGCGCACGTCTCGGCGTAGGCGGAGTCATTGGGGAGATCGTACGGGGTGGTGAAGCCCTCGTTGCGCGCCGACGGGCCGACGCCCGCCGTGACGTACATCTTCTTGTCGACGAGGTCGTGCCAGACGCGGCGGCTCGCGTCGAGGAGGGCGGCGTCGCCGCTCGTGGCGACCAGATCGCACACGCCGCAGTAGAGGTACATCGCGCGGACGGCGTGCCCCACAACGGCGTCCTGCTCGCGCACGGGCTTGTGGTCCTGGCAGTACTCCGCGCCGCTCTTGCCGCGGGCGTCCACGAAGTACTGGGCGAGCCGGCGGTAGCGCTCCTCACCGGTCACGTCGGCGAGCTTCACGAGCGCGAGTTCGATCTCCTCATGGCCGGGCACGCCGTAGCGCTTGTCCGGCCCGAACGTGTTGTCGATCAGGTCGGCGAAGCGGATCGCGCAGTCGAGGAGCTTGCGCTCACCCGTGGCGTTGTAGTGCGCGACGCCCGTCTCGATGAGGTTCCCGGCGCAGTAGAGTTCGTGCCAGTTCGGAAGGTCGGCCCAGCGTTTGTCGGGCTCCATGAGGGTGATGAAGTTGTTGAGGTAGCCGTCCTCGCCCTGGGCGGCGACGATGAGGTCGACCAGCCGGTCGAGTTCGGCCTTGATGCTCGCTTTGCGCGTCTCGTCGGTCTCGATCGCGTAGCAGTAGCAGGCGCCTTCGAGGACCTTGTAGACGTCGGAGTCGTTGAAGAAGAGGCCCTCGAACTCGCCCTTGGCGTCGGCGGCGCCCTTCTCGAAGTTGCGGAGTCGGCCGGTCTCCTCGCACATGCGGATCTGATGGGGGAGAGACACGGCGGTGTTCGTCTCGATGCGCGGCGCCCAGAAGTCGTCGGTGAGGCGCACATCGGTGAACGGAACGGGCTCGAACTTGGCGTGCGGTCTGTCGGCGATGGCGGCGCCGGCCACGAGAAGCGCCAAGCCGAGCGTGGTCATCGCGAGCCACCCACCCGTGTGGGCGGCCATGTCCGGTACAAAGGGCATTGCGGGTAGTCTCCTTCCGGAATGCGAACAGTGGGCTACTCTATGCTCCATCGGGAGACCACTTCCTGCCGGGGGGCGGGATTGAGGAGGATGGGGGCGAGGGGCAGAGCAGCCTACAGGCCTCTGGGGCGGTTCGCCAAGTAGGCCTCTACAGCCGCCACCAGTTCGGCTTGGGTGCGGGACGCAGCCCCAGTGAGGGCGGCGGCGAAGCGCCGACCCGGATGCAGCACATCCCAGGAGGACGGGGCCTGGCCGGCTCTGCCTATGCCCGGATCGTGGATGCCGAACCCCTCGAGGACGGTATTCCAGAGCGGGGCGAACCGCGCGATGAGCAGGGCCTCGCCGAGGGGTATCCAGATGTCATCGACCGACAGGTACCGACACGAGAAGTCCGCGAGGTCGAGGTTCCGCGCGTCGCTGATCGAGTCAGCGTGATCACGCAGGCGCCCGAACAGGGCTCTGCCCGCTGGCGCGTCCAGCGCGGTCCCTCCCTTCCGCGCTCCGGAGGGAACCGCCCTGCCAATGTAGATCGGCCAAGCGCCCGGTTCGCGGCGGTTGACGTCGGCCATCACGCGGTACGCGGCGAACGTCCCCGCGTAGTAGATGGCGTATACACCGGCGCCCTCGAACGAGTCAGGGGGAGGAAGCGGTGAGAGGGGACGCTCAAGCAGGGCGCGAGCCACGCTCTCGCCGAGGCGCATCTTCTCCAGCGGGTTGTAGGGTGCGTCGCCGCCCATTCGGCGGAGCCTCCGATCGCGCGTCGAGGCTCCTTCGTATGTCGCGCGCGATCACCTCCGCTAGCCGTACCGGAACGGCGTTGCCAAGCTGGCGCATCGTCTCCGTCCATGAGCCGACCAGGACGTACTCGTCGGGGAACGTTTGGATCCGGGCCGCCTCCCGAGCGGTGAAGTAGCGGACCCGCCCCTCCGTGTCCGCCAGCATGTTCTCGCCGCCAGGCACGCCGTGGTCGCCGGCCTTGAGCACCTTGGCGGGTTCGTCCAGCGGACTGCCCGTATGACCGGGGTATGGCCGGGCGCCGCAGCGGTGCTCGTGGTTGGCGATTGAGCGGCCCTCGACGCTTGAGGGAGAGGGGAGTCCCTCGAGCGCGTCGCGCACTGTCCGCCAGGGCAACGCGTCATCCAAAGGAAGCGACCCGCTGACCCGCCTGATCCGACTGCGTAGCCCCGGTGGAGGTGACGGCGCGGGGAGGTCATGTCTTGCCCAGTACTCCCGCGTGACCCACTGCTCGCGGACGAGGGCGTCAAGCGAGTGCGTGGGGCGGGGAAACGACCACTTCACGCCCAGATCGGATCGGAAAGCCACGATGATCACGCGCTCGCGCTTTTGGGGCACGCCGTAGTCGGCCGCGTTGAGGAGCTGGTAGACGACGTTGTAGCGCAGACCGTCATCGCGGCCGCGCGTATGATGGCGCTCGAGGCGGTAGAGATGCTCCCGCCAGTCCTCCGTCTCCCCGATCACCATCTCCGGATAGGTAAGCCGAAGGACTATGTACTCGAAGTAAGACGAGAACGACTCGCGCAGCAGGCCCTTCACGTTTTCGACCAGAACGGCCTCCGGCGTCAGGGCTCGAACCGCGCGAACAAGCTCGGGGAACATGTCCCGGTCGTCGCTCCAGGCGCGGTGCTTTCCACCGAGAGAGAACGGCTGGCATGGAGGGCCGCCCGCGAGGAGCCGCACGTCGGTGGGGAACTCCGTGTAGTCGAGATAGCGGACATCGGCGTGGTACACGGTCCAGTCGGTGGACAGCGCGTGGCCCCGCCGCTGGTTCTCGATAAGCGTGGCGCAGCAATGGCGATCCCGCTCGACCACGGCTTCGTGCCGGAAACCGGCCGACGCTATTCCGAGAGCGGACCCGCCCGCCCCCGCGAACAGCTCGACGCTAGTCATGGCTCACCGTCCAGAAACGCGACAAGGCGGCCGGCAACGTCGTCCAGGTCCGCCAACTCGCACTCCCACACCACCAGGAAGCGCCACCCCGCATTGGTCAGCTTGCGCTGGTTGGCGAGGTCACGCTTCCGGTTGGAGCGCAGCTTGGGGATCCAGAACTCCTGGCGCGACTTCGGCAGCCGCACGTTCCGGCACCGCGGGTGAAGATGCCAGAAGCAACCATGCACGAACACAACTTTGCGCCGGCTAGGGAATACCAGGTCCGGTCGACCGGGTAGGTCGCGCCCCTGCAGACGGTACCTGTATCCCATGCCATGCAAGAGCCTCCGCACAACCATCTCGGGCCCGGTGTCGCGCCCACGCACACGACTCATTATCCGACTCCGCACTTCCACTGACACGCTGTCCATGTCCCGAGGTTACACGAAGTCGGGCGAGGAGTCCTGCCCCCTACACCGCCCCGAACGCCCGCCTCCGGGTCTTCCACGCCCCGCGCGTGAAGTCCGGGCACGGAACGGGGGCGCCGCCCTTGGCGATGGACTGCTCCGAGAGCCCCACGATGCTCGTCATGGTCGCGGAGTCGTACACGTCGATCGGGGTGTTCATTTCATGACGGACGGCGTCGAGGAAGAGCTTCAGTTCCAGGTAGTCCGTCCCGCCGTGGCCGCCGCTCACGGCGCTCATCTCGCGGTGCCACGGGTGGTTGAACTCGTCCTGATAAGGAGTGAATGGCTCCCACTCGTGGTAGGTGGGACTGCGACCCTCGAGGTAGACCGCGTTCCGCTGCTCGTTGTAGATCCCGAGCGTCCCCTGCACGGACCAGCGGTTGTCGTACGGGCGCGGAAGCTGCATGTCGTAGTTGATGACGATCGTCTTGCCGCCGGCGGTCTTCACGACCGAGGTGACGATGTCGCCCTGCTTGTAGACGCGCTTCGCGTTCGGGTGGTCGGGGCCGAAGCGTCTGGCGAAGTAGGCGTTGATGCCGGTCGAGGCGGTCGCCGTGCTCGTGATCCGGGTCATCACGTCCCCGCAGTTTAGGTCGAGCCAGCTCAGCACGGGGCCCAGGCTGTGGGTCGGGTACTGGTCGCAGTTGCGGTTCACGAGGAACTTCGCGGCCCAGCGGTCGTTGCCGTTCGCGTCGAAGAACCAGTGGTCGATGCAGTCATGCGAGTGGGCGCAGTGGCAGTGGATGACGTCCCCGAGAAGCCCCGCGCGGATCATCCCCAACACGGCGAGGTTGTCCTGCCGGAAGCTCCAGTTCTCGAGCATCATGCAGGGGCTTCCAGTCTCTTCGCACGCGTCGACGAGTTCCCAGCACTCCTCGACGGTGAGCGAGGCCGGCACCTCCACCCCAACGTACTTCCCGGCGCGCATCGCCTCGACGGCCATCGGCGTATGCCAGTCCCATGGGGTGGCGATGAGGACCGCGTGCAGGTCGTCGCGCTCGAGCATCCGCCGGTAGTCGTGCTCATTGCGCGTGTAGACCTCGGGCACGGGAAGGCCGGCGCCGGCGACGATCTCGGAAGCGGCGCGCGCCGCCTCACCGTGGATGTCGCAGACCGCGGGGATCGTAACGCCACCGACGCTGAGGGCCGTCGCGAGCAGGCCCCGACCGCGGCCACCGACGCCGATGAAGCCCAAGCGCACCGTCCGCCGCTCCGGAGCGGCCTCTTCCGCGCGCGCCGTGCCAAACGCTCTCCGACTCATCGCACCGCTCATGGCAGGCTCCTATCCTCCGAGTTCGATGCATCGCTCCCGGTAGTGGAGATAGTCGTCGTAGGGCACTTCCTCCGGCACGCCGTGATCGCAAGTCGGGATGTAGCCTCCGCGCTCGCGCATGGGAGGCAGGATGCGCTCGAGGTGCTCGTCGATGGCTTTGCGGCCGCTCGCGAGGACGCGCTTGTCGATCCCGCCGAAGATCACGAGATCCGGGTGCTCCTTCGCCGTGCGCACGACGTCGCACCCGGACGCCACCTCGAACGGGGACATCACGTCCATCCCGATCTCGCGGTAGACGGGGATGGTCGGATCCGCGAAGCCGTCGGTGTCAATCTGGATGTGCAGCCGCCGCGCGGGGTCGATCTGGCGCTTGCGCACGTTCTCGAGAAGCCGCTTGTAGTACGGGAAGAGGAACTCCCGCATCATCTCCGGCGAGATGAGGCCCCCGTGGTTGTAGCAGATGTCCTCGGCGAAGAAGACCTCGTCGAGGGTGACGCGCTCCTGGTGACGGGCGATGATCGCGTCGGCGAGATCGAACCAGGTCTCCATGCAGGCGTGGATGAGGTCGGGGCTGTCGAGGAACTTGTAGAGGAGTTCGGCGGGCCCGATGAGGCTCCGCAGGTACATGTAGCCTCCGACGAGGCCCTGCACGATCCGCATGCCCTTGGCCGCCTCGGCCTCGGCGGCGGCCATGCGTTGCTCGAGATCGGCGAAGCGCTCCGGACTGGACGGATCCATGCGCCACTTCACGTCCTCTTCCCAGGTGCGCAGGTCCTTCACGGGATGGTCGAGATACTCGGGCATGAAGCCGTCCCGCCGGCCCTTGAAGAAAAGCACATGTCGGCCCGCGAAATCCTGAACGACCTCGTGCTCGCCCCGGTCTTCGATGACTTTGGTCTCGAACTCCGGCACGAACGCGGCCTCGCACCACCCAAGCTGTCCAAGGCCGTGGTTTCCGGGCGGATCGTAGCTGAAGAGATCGGCGAGCGGGACGCCCTGCGGCATGCCCTGTTCGCGCCAGCGGTCGAGGCAGTAGAAGCCGAACTCACGCCGATACAGGGGCGCGCCGGGCGTCATGGCGTAGACGTCGCGGAGCTTCCGCGCTCCTTCGCACATCCGCTCCCTGGGAACCATCGCGTGAACGCCGTCTTGCGCTAACTCGCCCGACATCTGACCAGTCCCTTCGTTTGCATCAAGCGCGAGGAGCGGGCGCTCGCTCGCGGCGCCCAGAGCAGGTTCCGCGAAGGCGCTCGCACCCCTCTCCGAGTCGGCGATGTCTACTGCTCCGTGCGACGCGTGGTCGGAGGCGCCGCAGGGCGCGAGTCCGCATCCTCGCCGTCCGCCGCGGAGTGAGGCGGGGCGTCCGACTCGTCCTTCGCTGGAGGCCCGGACAGGCCGATGGCGCGCTCCGCGAGGTCGGGGACGTCGGTCATCACGACATAGCGGCGGTCGGTGGCTTCGTGATGGAAGATCAGAACATCGAGTTCCGGCGACCCGGACAGGCGCGCGCGGCAGACGGGCGAGCCCGGGAGGTCCGCCACGGTCGCGCCCGGCAGCCCCTGAGCCCACTCGCGCAGACTCGCCATGCTCGCCGTGCTGCGGTAGGCGAAGAACGCGCCGCCGTCGGGGCCCTTC
>CAZCER010000259.1:0-7248 GCA_964497385.1 uncultured Armatimonadia bacterium
ACACGAATGGCGAGCCCACCGGCGGCGTGAAGACCTACATGGACTGGGTTCTCAGCGAGAAGGGCCAGGCCATCGTCACCGAGCAGGGCTTCGTGCCCATTCCGAAGTAGGACGGCGCAACCCTCTGATGGCCATCTCCCCGGCGCCAAACCCCGAACCCAAGCTGACCGAAGCGGACGGCGCCCGGCACCCGCCCGGGACGGGCGCCGAGCCCGGTTCGCGGCGCGAGGAGCCCGACCCGGCGTCGTCCGGCGCCGGACGACGCCGGGCGCGCTCCTACAAGGAGTGGGCCGTCGAGCGCGCCATTCTGGTCGCTGGCCAGCTCTCGATCGTGTTCGTGGCGCTGATCTTCGTCTTCCTGCTCATGAACTCCCTCCCGCTCTTCCGCGAGCACTCGCTCGCTGAGGTGGTCGCTGGCGCCACATGGGCGCCGACGCGGCCGGAGCCCCAATTCGGCATGCTGCCGCTGATCGCCGGCTCGGCGCTCGTCACGGTCGGAGCGCTGGCGCTCTCCGTGCCGCTGGGGATCGCGTGCGCCCTGTTCATCTCCGAGGTCTGTCCCCCGCGTCTGCGGGAGGGCCTCAAGATCGCGGTCGAGGTCCTTGCGGCGGTGCCGTCCGTGGTCTTCGGCTTCCTCGGGCTGCTTGTGGTCGGTCCGTGGGCGGCGAACATGCTCCATCTGCCCGTCGGGCTCTTCGCCGCCTTGGGCGCCCTCATGCTCGCCTACATGGCGCTCCCGACGATCGTGTCCGTGGCCGAAGACGCGATCCGCGCGGTTCCGGTGGCGCTGCGGGCGAACTCGCTTGCTCTGGGCGCGACGCAGTGGCAGACGCTCCGGCGCGTCGTGCTGCCGGCCTCGCGGTCGGGCCTCATTTGCGCGGTGCTTCTCGGCATGGGCCGCGCCATCGGCGAGACGATGACGGTCCTGATGGTCACGGGCAACTCCCCCGTGATGCCCCAGTTCCCGCTTGGCATGCTCAAGCCGGTCCGAACGCTGACCGCCACCATCGCCGCCGAGATGGGCGAGACCCCGACCGGCAGCGCCCATTATCACGCCCTCTTCACCGTGGGGCTCCTCCTGTTCGCGATCACGTTCATCACGAGCACCATCGCCGACATCGTGGTGCGAGGCCGCAAGGAGGACCGCTCATGACCCTCGCGACGCCTCTCGCCGCCCGTCGATCGCGCCGCGGCCCGCGAATCCAGCAGACGGTCGCGTTCGTGGTCTTGTGGCTCTCCGCGATCGTCGCCGTGCTTCCCGTCCTCGGCGTGGCCGTGGTCATGATCCTCCGCGCCTACTCCAGCCTGAATCTCGAGGTGCTCCGCGGGATTAGCGATTGGCTGCTGCCTTCCGCCGTCGGCACGGTGCTTCTCGTGGCGCTGACCACCCTCATCTCCGCGCCGCTCGGCGTGGCCGCCGCCGTCTATCTCAGTGAGTACGCGCGTCACGGCCCGCTCGTCCGGATCATCCGTCTAGCCTTGGTGAACCTCGCCGGCGTCCCCTCGGTGGTCTACGGGCTCTTCGGCCTGGCGCTGTTCGTTGTTCTCATGAAGATGGACCGGTCGCTTCTGGCCGGCGCGTGCACCCTCGCGCTCCTGGTGCTCCCGCTCGTGATCAGCGCCTCGGAGGAGGCGCTCCGGCAAGTGCCCCAAAGCCTCCGCGCCGCCTCGCTCGGCCTCGGAGCGACCCAGTGGCAGACCGTGCGCCGCGTCGTCCTGCCGAACGCGACTCCCGGAATCCTCACGGGGCTCATCCTCGCGATCGGCCGCGCCGCCGGTGAGACGGCCCCGATCATGTTCACGTGCGCCGTCATCAGCAAGACCCATCCCTACCCGATCCTTATGGGCCCGGACGGCTTCCGACCGTTCGCATGGCTCCTGGAGGGCACGTTCGCGCTGCCGTTCCAGCTCTACTACATCTGCACCGAGAAGCCCGGTGTGGAACCCTCCGAGAAGTGGGCCACGGCCCTCGTGCTTCTCGGGCTCGTGCTCGCCATGAACATGGCGGCCGTGGTGATGCGCGCCCGCATGCGGCGCGGACGCAGATGGTAAGGTGACCGGACTCACTATGGCGACTCACGAGATCGACCCGCTCGCCGCGCCTCCTAAGGTCGAGGCCCGCGGAGTCAACATGTATTACGGCGCGCACCAGGCGCTCAAAGACGTCGCCGTCCGCGTGCCCGAGCGTATGATCACGGCGCTCATCGGCCCTTCCGGCTGCGGCAAGTCCACGTTTCTGCGCTGCCTGAACCGGATGAACGACCTCATCGACGGCGCGCGCATCGAGGGCGACGTCCTTCTCGACGGCGAGGACGTCTACGCGCGCGGAACCGACGTCGTGGAACTGCGGCGCCGGGTGGGAATGGTCTTCCAGGCGCCGAACCCGTTTCCGATGTCGATTTATGACAACATCGCCTACGGCCCGCGGCTCCACGGGGTGCGCGACCGCGCGGAACTCGACACAACCGTCGAAGGGAGTCTCCGAGGAGCCGCCCTGTGGGATGAGGTGAAGGACAAACTCAACGAATCCGCCTACGGGCTCTCGGGAGGCCAGCAGCAGCGGCTTTGCATCGCCCGGGCTCTTGCCGTGAAGCCCGAGGTCTTGCTCATGGACGAGCCCTGCAGCGCCCTCGACCCCATCGCGACCTTCGCCATCGAGGAACTCATGCTCTCCCTCGCGGAACGCTACACGATCGTCATCGTCACCCACAACATGTACCAGGCTTCCCGCGTCTCGAGCTACACGGGCTTCTTCCTGCTCGGTGAACTCGTGGAGTTCGGACCCACGGAGCGCATCTTCGAGGCGCCGCTCGACAAGCGCACCGACGACTACGTTCGAGGCCGGTTCGGGTAGCCTACCCGCCTATCCCGAAGGCCCGATCGGCGCCGGCGACGTCCCCCGCAGCCAACCGAACGCACCCAAGGAGACCGCTCAGCGCCGACGGCTCGAAGACCGTTCCCGCACCCGCCTCACCCAGCCACCGCTCCGCCGCGCTCAGCAGCTCGCGGCCCTCTCCGACTGCGGCGCGCTTCAGCGCCAAGAGCCCCAAGGCGGCCGATTCCTCCGGCGTGCGGTCGCCGAGTCCTGTGAGCGTCTGCTCGGCGAGGGCCTGCGCCCCCTCCAGGTCCTCGCTCCACACGAGAGCCAGCACGCCCAGATGCCCGCGGCCGACGTCTCGCGCGGACGCCAGGTTCTCAGCCAGCTCGAAGGCCGAGGTCCGGCGGTGCTCGGCCGAGGCGATCCCCCAGTAGCCGTCTGGAGCGACGGCGGCGTGCACGAGCGCTTCGGCGGCATGGCACGTCGGATCGAGCAGCAGACGGGCGAACTCCGGATCGCGAGCGGCCGAGGGGCCCGTTAGGAGCACAGCGAGGGCCTGGTGGGTGGCGAGGTCCGAGAGAGCTTCTGCCCCCGGCAGCCGCGCGGCCTCGGCGAACAGACGCTCGGCGAGAAACGCGGCGGAGACCGGCCCACCCACTTCGTAGCATTTGACGCCGGCCGCCACAGAGCGCCCGAGACGCGTCTCGGCGAAGGCCCTGCCAAGCACGTACAGCCCGAGCGCGTAGCTTGCCTCGGCCGAGGCGCGCTCGGAGGCGCGCCACTCCATCAACGCCGCGAGCACGGCGCTGCTGCCGAAGGCGCTGGCGTGGAACGGAGGAATGGGGTCGGGCGCGTCTCGCAGCGTCCGGTCGAACTCCCGAAGCAACTCGCGCGAGAGAAGGATCTCCTCGATCTCGGGAAGGCAGGCCCGCACGTCGGCCGGGTTCTCAAGCCCCGTTAGCAGCTCCGTGGCGCGCTGCATCGCCGACGCGTAGGGCTCCGTCGGAAGCCCGGTCGGGACCGAGCCCGCCGCCGCCGCGCCGGCGAGCCGGCGCATGGACGCCGGCGCCTCCGGCCGGCGTCCAAGATCCTCGCAGAGGATCGCAAGACGCGCCTCGGCCGTCGCGAAGGCAAGCTTGGCGGCCTCCACCTGGCGCGGCGACGACGGCGCGCCATCAAGCGTGGGAGTCTCCCCCGCGATGACCGCGCAGCGGGTCCGCGCGACCCAGTCCAACGGTTGCGAGGCGGGAGGGCTTGCGCCGCTCGCCGCCCGGGCGTAGGCAAGGGCCTCGTCGTTGTGACCCAAGTCGAGCGCCGCCAGGGCGGCGGCCGCGAGATCCCGCGGCTGGTTGGACGCAGCCAACCTGCGCAGCGCCCCCGCCGCGACGGGAGGCGTGAGGTCCAAGGGGACCTCGAGCCGGAGCGGGGCGGCCCACTTCAACCGAGCGATCACGCCCCGCGGATCGAGCAGAGCGCGGTCCGCAGCGGTCGGCGGCGCGGGCAAGGCCGCGGGTCGCAGCGATACGGTGACGTTCACCAGACCGCCCGGGCCCGGCGTTCCGGCCGCCACGCGCGCCTCCTCGAAGAGGCCCGAGCCCTGAAGGCGCTCCTCGGCGCGCTTGAGCGACGAGGGGACGATCGGGGCGAAACGCGGCAGATCCAGAGCCTCGACCAGCCGCTCCGTTTCGCAGACCTCGGGTCCGAGCCAGTCGACCTGCACACGGTCGAGGTAGTGCTCGGCGATCCGAACGGTCACAACGCCTCTTTCGCACGGGCGCACATCGAAGCTGGCCGCGAAATCGGCCTCCTCGTAGACGCGGTCGAGGGCCTGCGCCAGCCGTGTCGTGCGCGTGATGTCGTACACCGATCCGATGGGGAAGACCGTCTCGGCGGCTCGTCGAAGATCCGCTGTCGGGACGCGGTTGGCTCCCGGGAAGCTGTACGAGGCGACCAGGGGGTTCGCGGTGACGCGGTAGTAGACAACAGCGCCGGCGTCGGTCATCTCACACTGGCATCCCCACCGGCCCGGGAGCGGATCGAACAGCCCGGTCCCGAGCAGGGAGGCGAGGTCGTTGTCGGCCCGCTCGGATGAATACAGCGCTCCGGGGCGGAGTTCGATGAGCCGCCGCAAGAGCGTCTCATCCAACGACGGCGGCCTGCCGGCCGGCGCCTGGACCTCCAGGTGAACGCGCGCGACCCTCTGGGCCAGGACCGGTCCGGTCAGCGCGCCCACCAGAATGACGGCGCAGACGCACGCGCGCGCGAGCATGGCTGCCTCCCTAAGCGGGAAAGCCCGAGCAACGCCCCGAAAGCCTCCCCGGTCGCCCGCCGCAGGTCTTCAGCGGCGCTAGAACGCGATGTCCCGCGCCGACAGATCGATCGGCGTCTCATCGTCCAGTCTCTGCATGAGCGGCAAGGACGGAACCGGATCCGACGACGCCTGCCACCGGACAAGCCCCAGGATGTAGGACGCATGCGCGTCCGTGGGATCCGCGCTCACGGCCGCCGCGAGAGAGGTCTCCGCGCCGGCGTAGTCGTCGAGTTGGGCCAGGAAGAACCCGGTCGAAGCCAGCGCGGCGGGGTCCGCCGCACCGGTGTCGAGCGCCGCCTTAGCCTCCGCCAAGGCCGCCTCCGCGTCGCCGGCCCACGCCAGCAGAGAGTAGCGCGCGTACCGCGCGCGCGGGTGCGGGTTGCCGTCTCCGATGATGGGGTTCAGCCGATCGGCGGCGTCGCGCAGAAGCTGAAGCACGGCCTCCTCGCTCTGCGGATCGCGGATCGAGCGATCGACGGCGAGCAGGTACAGGTGGTCGGGCCCCTCGGCGTCCGGTGTGTCCATGAGCGCCGCGAGCGTGTCGAGCGCTTTCTGATCCTCCTTGCGCACCATGGCCGCGAGCGCCGAGAATACGCGCGCGCCGCCGTACGTCGCGGGGTCCTCCGCGACGAGTTCGGTGAGCGCCACCTCCGCCTGAAGCAGCTCCTCCGCGGCGGCGGTTTCCTCCTGTTCGGTTCGGACTTTGGCGACCATGAGCGAGACCGTCAGTTCGCGCTGAACGATGCAGGTCGCCCAGGCGTACTTCGCGCCCGGATCGTTTCCCTTGCGGTTGCGCAGCGCGGGCAGAAGCCGCGGGCTGTTGAAGATCGGGTCGATCGGCGTCTCGAGCACCTGAAGCGTCTCCGGCACGATCTGGCTTGGCGCGAACTGCACCGGAAGGTGCTCCAGAAGCATGACCTGCGCCAGGAAACGCTCGTAGGCCAGATGGTGATCGGCCAAGGCGTTCTCATCCATGCGCTTGAACGTCTCCCAGGCGCCGGCGAGCGCGGAGGCGTACGTCGCGCCCGCCGACGACGCGATCAGCGCGTCCCAGTCGCCGGCCTGGATGAGCGTCTTCACGGCCCAGGCGAGCGTATCGCCCGGAAGCCGCTTCGCCTTCTCCTCCTTCACGGCGGTGTCCGCGAGGAGGAACGTCGCCGCCTGCAGGAGCGCCGGGTAGCCGTCCGGCGGAAGCTGCCCGGACTGCCGCAGAGGGTCGAGAATCGCGAGAGCGCGGGCGGCGTCGCCCAGCACGAGCGAGGCGCGCGCCAGGAGCACGATGGTCGCGGGGTCGTTCCCGGCCGCCTCGAGCAGCGGGATCGCCGCCGTCGCCGCCGCTTGAGCCTCGGCGTCCCGGCCCGCCCGAGCCAGCTCCAGCGCCAAAGCCGCGGCGAGGTTCGCGTCCTGCGGCGCGTTGGCGGCGCCGCCGCGGAAGCGCGCGATGCGGCGCGGAGTGGGCCTCGGCGCCAGCAACTGGCTGTACGGGGGCGGCGCGATCTTGTAGACCGGCAAGCCTTTGATGAGGGCGGCGGGATCGAGGAACGCGCAGGCGTCGAGCGACGGTACGGGGTAGTCGCGCAGATGGGCCGAGAAGCTGATGATGATCCCGGTCTCGCCGTCCAGAAGATCGACGGTCAGATAGGAGAACAGCCCCAACCCCAAAACGGCGTCGCGACGTTCGTCAAGTTGCTTCCTGTTCAGGGGTGTGCCGTCCCGTATGCCGATCCACTGAACCAGGGCGCGCATGTCGAGGTAGTCGACCACCGGGTACACATTGAGGACGACGTCCTCGACCATGGTCTCCACTACGTTGATGAATACGACGCCGTCTTCGTTGATGGTGGGCCACTGGATGGTTGCATCGTAGCCCTTCTCGCCGTAGGCGAGCGCGACATCCAGCTCGAGCTGGTCGGCGGCGTTGAAGTTGAACACGCTGTTCGGGGGATATCGTCGCGCCGCCGCCGCTTCGAGGGCCGCTTTGTCGATGGCAAGGAGAGTGATGCTTCGCACGGTCACGCCGGTGATGACCGGGTTCTCCTTCAGGGAGAAGATCAGACGCATGCCCTGTTCGCCGCGTTGCGGAGCGACCGAACTCTCCTCCGGGTCGAACAGCCCGCCC
>CAZCER010000260.1:0-7247 GCA_964497385.1 uncultured Armatimonadia bacterium
TCCGCGTCGGGGGGGATGTTCACGACGTACTGCGGGCCCATGGGGTCGTCCGTCGTGCAGACGGCCTTCCCCTTGACGAGATCCACCTCCACCTTGGTGATGCCGGGGTTCTCCGTGTCCGGCTGGAACCGGCTCATCAACCAACTGAAGGACTTCTCCTCGGGCCCGCGACCGGTCACGCCCTGCCGAAACAGCAGGACGAACAGCAGCGCAAGCAGGAGGATCACTAGGATCCCGCGCCAGCTCATCTGGCTCTGCACAGAGCAACTCTCCTTGGGCCTCGCTCGGCGCTCCGCGCCGACGCGTCACGTATCCTTCAGGATGCCTTCCAACAGTCCGTTGTTCGAATCTTCGCCGGGGCGGACACGCAGAACGCCGCGGTCACGCTCGAAGACGCAGCCTCCGGCGCGTTGGAGCCCGCGCCCGGTCTCGCTCGCGAGAAGCCTCAGCACTTGCCTTACCTGCGCCAGGCCGAGATCCTCTCCCGGACCGGCGACCCGCCGCGACGCGTGGCGGAGCACCAGTGTAGCCGCGCCCTCTCCGTTCGCCAAGAGCCGCGCGACCGACAACTCCACGCAGCCTCCGTGCGCCTCGGCGGCGAGGAGCGCGTCGGCCCACAGAATCTCCTCCGCGGCCGACACCGCTTCGCGCTCCAGGTCCACCGTGTCGGCGAGCCGCGCGAGAACCGGGGTGACGGGTCTTCCTACGACGCGCTCCATCGCCGGAATCAGGTCCAGTCGCACGCGATTGCGGAGCGCGTCGCGCTCGCGGTTCGTCGGGTCCTCGACGCGCCGCGCGCCCTTCTCCTTTAGGTAGGCTTCCACGTCCTCGCGCGTTACATCGATGAGCGGCCGGACGATGTTTCCGCGTCGCGCCGGCGTCCCGCGCAGCCCCTCCGGCCCGGTCCCACGCAAGAGATTGAGGAGCACCGTCTCGGCCCGGTCGGTTGCGGTGTGGGCCGTCGCGATCGCGGTCGCTCCGCACTCCCGCGCCTGCGCCTGGAGCGCGGCGTAGCGCTCCTCGCGAGCGGCGTGCTCCACCGAGAGCCTTTCGCGCTCAACCCGGGATCGGACGTCGCCCCGGCTCACCAAGCAGGGCGTCCCGAGGTCCTCGCAGAGCGACCGGACGAACGCGGCGTGGGCTTCGCTCTCGGCGTGCAGGCCGTGCGCCACATGGCCCACGGTGATCCGAACGTCCATCTCCGGCACGAGCGCGATGAGCGCGTGGAGCAGCGCCACGGAGTCGGCGCCGCCCGAGACCGCGGCCAGCACGCGCTCTCCCGCGGCAAGCAGCCCGCGCGCCCGCGCGGTCTCGCAGACGCGCCGCTCGAAGCGTCGAAGCCTCTTGCCGCGCACGGTCTCCACGGTGTCACCGCCGGATCTCAGGGAAGGTCGCGTCCCGAGAGCCTCTTCAGAGCGTCGACGTACTTCAGGCGCGTCTTCTCGACCACCTCGGCGGGCAGTTCGGGGCCCGGAGGCTCCTTGGTCCAGTCCAGCGTCTCGAGGTAGTCGCGCACGAACTGCTTGTCGAAGCTCGGGGGGCTCTGGCCGGGCCTGTAAGTGTCGGCGGGCCAGAAGCGCGAGGAGTCCGGGGTCAGCACTTCGTCGATGAGGGTGATCTCCCCGTCGATCACGCCGAACTCGAACTTCGTGTCCGCGATGAGAATCCCGCGCTCCGCCGCGTACTCGGCGCCCGCTGCGTAGAGCCCGAGGGTGAGTTCCTCGAGGCGCTCGGTCGCCTCCTTGCCCACAATGTCGGCGGCGCGCTCGCGACTAATGTTTTCATCATGGCCGGTCGTCGCCTTGGTGGCCGGCGTGAAGATGGGCTCGGGGAGCTTGTCGGCGAGGCGGAGGCCCGCGGGGAGCGCGTGCCCGCAGACGGCGGAGGTCGACTGGTACTCCTTCCAGCCCGAGCCGGCGATGTAGCCGCGGGCCACGCACTCGACGGGGAACACCTCCGCCTTCTTCACGAGCATCGAACGCCCACGTAGGTCCTCCGCGCCGGGGTCGGTCCGGATCTCCTCGGGGAACTCGTCCAGATCCGCGGTGACCAGATGGTTGGGCGCCTGGTCCGCGAAGCGCTCCAGCCAGAACAGGGTCATCTGCGTGAGCACGCGCCCCTTGTCGGGGATGCCGTTGGGCATGACGACGTCAAACGCGGAGATGCGGTCGGTCGCGACGATGAGAAGCTGGTCGCGAACTTCATAGATGTCGCGGACCTTGCCCTCCGCAACCTTGCGGGCTTGCGACAGGGAGGTGGACAGAACGGCCTTGCGCATCGAGTGCGCCCCTCTCCGGCGGCTACGCCTCGACCCTTATCGAGGCGGGGATCGTGTGGACGGTTGGGATGAGCGCGATGTCGCGCAGGGCGGCGCGGAAATGGCGTTCCTCGACGGGGCTGGTGATCCACAGAATGCAGCCTTTGCCGCCGCCGATCCCGTCGGCAAGGCAGGTCGAGAGGCTGACGCGGTGCTTCCCAAAAACCTGCGCGACGGAGCCGATCACACCGGGGGTGTCTTCGACGATCATGCGGACGTAGAAACGCGACGAGGTGTCGTCCACGGGCACGATCTCCGGGCGCTCCATCCGGCCGAGCGGAACGCTCGCGCCGATGCCGTGGACGATGTCGCGCGCGATGTCGAGAAGATCGCCCGCCATCGCGCTGCCGGTCGCGCCCGACCCGGCGCCGGGCCCGTAGAACATGAGTTCTTTGCAATGCGCGCTGTTCACGAAGACGGCGTTGTACTCGTCGGTGACCGAAGCGAGAGGATGGCTCTTGGGCACGAGCGTGGGATGGACCTTGAGCGTGTAGCGCTCCGACTCGTCGCGCCGTCCGATGGCCAAGAGCTTCACCAGATAGCCCAAGCGGTCGGCCGAGCGGATGTCGATCTCGCTGAGGCCGCGGATGCCCTCATAGTGGACGTCCTGAAGGTCGACCCAGCTTCCGAAGGCCATGGAGGCGAGGATCCCGAGCTTGCAGGCGGCGTCAAAACCGTCGATGTCGTTGCTTGGGTCGGCCTCGGCGAACCCCAGATCCTGCGCCTGGGTGAGGGCCTCCTCGAAGCTCATGCCGTCCTGGGTCATGCGCGTGAGGATGTAGTTCGTCGTGCCGTTCACGATCCCGAGGACGCGCTCAACCCGGTCGGCGGCGAGCGAAGTCCGCAGCGCGCGGATGATCGGGATGCCGCCCGCGACGCTCGCTTCGTACCGGAAGTCAACATCCGCTTCGTCCGCGAGGGCGAGCAGTTCGCGACCGTGCTTCGCGATGAGTTCCTTGTTCGCGGTCGCGACGTGCTTCCCGGCCGCGATGGCGGCTTCGACGAGTTCACGGGCCGCGCCCGTTCCGCCGATGCACTCGGCCACGATGTCCACTTCAGGGGCTCGCACCGCCGCCAACGCGTCCCGCGTGAGCAAGGCGCGCGGCGTCCATTCGGGCCGCGGCTTGTCGAGGTCGGCGACGCTGATCGAGTGCACCTGGACGGGCGCTCCGATGCGATGCTCCATCTCGCGTGCGTTCTCGAGCAGCACCCGCACGAGGCCGGAGCCGACGACGCCGCACCCGAGGATGGCCACGGAGATCGATTTGCCGTTCATCGCTGACCTTTCGAAGGGAGAGTGGATCGGCTCCGAGACCGAGCTAGACGCGGAGCCACATGAGCGGCTGCCCCACCGAGACCGGCTCCGCGTTCTCCACGACGATCTCCACGATCTCGCCCGCGAACTCGGCTTCGATCGGGTTGAACACCTTCATCGCCTCGACCAGGCCGATCGCGTCGCCCTCCTCGACGTGGGCGCCCACTTCGGCGTACGGATCGGCGTCCGGCGATGGAGCCCGGTAGAACACGCCCACCATGGGAGACACGATCGCCCGAAGCCCGCGCTCCTCCGGAGTCGGCTCGGACGCGCCGCCGGCGCTCGGGAGGGCCCGCAGGGCGTGCCCGGTGAGGGCCTGCGGGGCGCCCATCGCGACGGTGGGGTACACCGTGACCGTCACGCGAACGCCGCCGTCATCGGAGGTAAGCTCCGAGAGACCCAGTTGCTTGGCAAGCCGCGCGAGGTGCCTCACGCGCTCCAGATCGATTGTCTCGTGGCTCGGCATCGTCTCCTCCAGAGAGCGGGAGTATAGCACACGCGGCGCGGACCGGACCAGGCGGAGCGGGCCGCGTCGCCGCTCACGCCAAGGGCTCTCGGCCCGCGGGCTTCGGAAAGACCGCATAGGCCGGAACCCGCGGAGCCGGAGAGCCCGCGTCCGGCTCCGCTCGAACCCATTCTCAGAGCGCGCGCGGCGCCGCTAGGCCGCCGCGACTCCGTTCTCGTCCAGTTCGACGGGCTTGCGCCCGCGATGGAGCGGGGTTGGATCGGCGTTCCACGCGATGAGGAAGAGCACCATCGCGATCAGCGCCGAGAGGATCAGGAAGCCGTAGCCCGCGTTCCAACCGCTTCTCTCGACCAGCGTGCCCAGCCCCCAGCCGGAGAGCGCCGTGCTCGCGTAGCCCGAGATGCCGGCGACGCCGTTCGCCGTCGCGGCGGCCCGCTTGGTGGCCATGTTCGCGACAATGACGCCCACGAGGCACTGCGGGCCGTAGAGGAAGAACCCCGCCGAGCACAGGAGCACCGCGTTCACGGGCACGGACTGGAACGGGAGCTGCCAGAAGAGGAAGAGCGACAGCGCGCACATCGCCATGTAGACGGCGCACGCGCGCGTGCCGTAGCCGCCGAAGACGCGGTCGGTCAGGTAGCCGCCGACGATCGTTCCCACGATCCCCGCGAACTCGAAGCCCGAGGTCATCCAGGTCGCGGACATGAGATTCACGCCGCGCGTCTCCGTGAGAAACGTCGGGCCCCAGTCGAAGATGGCGTAGCGCACCACGTAGATGAAGAAGTTCGCGAGCGCGGCCACCCAGATCCACTTGTTCAGGAAGACGTGCTTCTTGACGAAAGCGCGGAAGTCGAAATCGCTCTTCGCGTCACCCTCGCCCGGGTCGACCTCGCCGCGCCACTCCTCGACCGGCGGCAAGCCCATCGACTCCGGTGTGTCGCGGACCAACCAGACGACCAGGATGGCCCCCAGAATGGCGAGCCCCGCGGGGACGAAGAAGCAGAGCCGCCACGGATGCTCCATCACGCCGCCGAACGTCACGATGAGCCAGCCGCACAGAACAACCACCAGCGCCGCCCCGATGGAGTGCGAGGTGTTCCAGATCGAAAGCTTCGTGGCGAGTTCCTTGGGAGCGAACCAGTGCGTCATGCTGCGGGCGCACGGGGCGAAGCCCATGCCCTGGAACCAGCCGTTCACAAGCCAGAAGATCCCGAACGTCCACACGCCGCTCGAGAGCCCGAAGCAAATGCTCATCATAGCGGAGCAGAAGAGGCCGATCGCCATGAAGTAGCGCGGGTTCGCGCGGTCGGCGAGGAAGCCGTTCCCGAACCGCGCGATGCCGTAGACGAGGCCGTGCGCCGTGAGGAAGCCGCCGAGCTGCGACTTCCCGATGTGCATCGTCCTCTCCATCTCGGGCATGGCGGCCGAGAGGTTCTTGCGCACAAAGTAGTACAGCGTGTAGCCAACCATCGTGACTACCACGGTGCGCCATCGCCAGTGACGGTACATGCGGTCGATCTGAGCCGGGTCGGTGATGCGCTCCTCAGCGGCGGGAGCGGCCTTCAGCGCTTGAAGTAAGCTGGGCACGGATGACACTCCTCAACAGGTTCGGATGCACCTCGAAAGCCGAACGGGAGCCCCGCCGGCGGTGTTGCGCGCCGTTGGAACGGAGCCCGGGCGGATGGGCGCCCAATGCGTGGATCAGGAAGGCGACACGCGGGAGTACGCGAACAGCGTTCGAGACATGCGGCGCGATGGCCTTCTCTGGTTTCGTGCGTTCCGACAACAAAGCCGCGAGCCCACGGAGCGCCGCGCCGCGGAAAGGTGTTGGACGGATGTCGGCATGGGAGTTCGCGCGCACGGTGGCCCCTCACGCCTCGATCCTCGCGGTCGTCGCCCTCTCCGCGGCGTGCGCCGCGCTCGCCGCGGTTGACGGGGAGCCCGTCGCGCCGGATGATCGCCCGCTGGCCGCCGCTGAATTC
This sequence comes from uncultured Armatimonadia bacterium, assembly GCA_964497385.1. Classification (GTDB taxonomy): domain Bacteria; phylum Armatimonadota; class Zipacnadia; order UBA1398; family UBA1398; genus CAZCER01. The sequence continues at coordinate 6,081 of CAZCER010000260.1, forward strand.
GGCCCCGGAGTGGAGATCGCGACCGTCGAGCCCGTCACGGTGCAGGCGCACAGAGGCCTCGGCAAAGGCTACCCGGAGAACACCCTCGAGGCCTTCCGCAAGGCGTGGGAGATGGGCGTCATCCCCGAGGGCGACATTCGCATCACCAAGGACGGCGTCAACTGCTTCTTCCACGACGGGACGCTGAAAGCCAAGTCGGACGCCCCGCCGGAGTGGGCCGACCTCGGGATCGCGGACCTCACATGGGAGCAAGTCGCGGGCCTTGACGTGGGTTCGTGGGTCGGCGAGGAGTTCGCGGGCCAGCGCATTCCGCGCATGGACGAGGTCTTCACCGAACTGGCGGCGGACCCCGATAGGCGCATGTACCTCGACATCAAGTACGCCGACGCGCAGGCCCTCGCGGACGCCCTGCACGAGCACGGCGTCGCCGGCCAGGCGCGCATCTGCAGCCCCCGTCCGGCCGAGATGCTCGAGTACCACGCACTCATCCCCGAGGCCGAGTGCATGGTCTGGGTCCCCGACGACCCCGCGAAGAGGGACGCCGTCTACGCCGAGATGCGGGACTTCGCGTTTGAGGGAATCGGCCGCGTCCAGCAGCACACCCACGCGAAAGAAGTCCAGGGCGGCTGGGAACTCTCCCCAAGCCCCGATGCGCTGCGCGCCATCCGCGAGGAGACGGCCTCGGCGGGCGTGCGGATGGAGGTCTTTCTCTACACCGAACGCGACGAGGCTATGGGGTACGCGCTCTCGATCGGCGTCGACTCCTTCGCCACCGACAACCTGGACTGGTGTCTCGACCGCCTCCGCGCCTTCGGCGCCCCCGGATGGTAGGGGCGGGGCTTGCCCCACCCTCGGCCGAGGTAGGTCCTATGCGGCGCCTTCGCCCCCCGGCGGTTCATCCCCCCCCCCCCGCGCGAAGCGCTTGCGCGGAGGGGCAAGGGATGGGGCGCCCCGTGGTCTGTTCTCGACGGGTTCTCGCGGGAAGGGGCCGGGGTCCCCGCCGCGAAGCTATCCATGCACACCCCCGCTCACGCTGGCGGGGCCAAGCGAGGGTCACGATGGCTGCGTACGCGAACACACTGAGCCCTAGCCCGGACGGCCTTCGGAGGGCAGTCGGAGGGGCCGCATGGGGAGGGCTCCCGCCTGCCCTGAGCCGCCGGCGTCGTT
>CAZCER010000261.1:0-7239 GCA_964497385.1 uncultured Armatimonadia bacterium
CGCGCCCTGATCGAACTGCTGGGCGCGTAGCCGCGGCCGTCCGCGGCGCCGTGGGTTCACGGCGCCGCGGACGGCGCGAATCCTGCCGCTTTCGCTACCCGAGCGGCGGGAGCGCCACATCCGAAGCGCCGCCCGCGGGCCCCGTCATGGTGGCCGTCGTCGTCTCGCCGGATGTGGCCAACGTCACGGTGTGCAGCCCGGCCGTCTCGGTGAAGGAGAGTCCGCCCTGAGTCGGATACGGACTGCCGTCGACCATCGTGAGTTGCGCGACCGCCGTGTCGAAGGTGCGGTGGCTGTTGTTGATGGTGACGGCGACGAAGTTCCCGGTGAAGAGCGTCGTCGCGCCCTCGCCGGAGCCCGTGCCGCTTCCTTGGAAGGAGACGGTGCGCTCGCCGCGCGCGGCCGTCAGGTTGCAGGTGATCGCGAGGTCATCGGTTCCCGAGGTCTTCTCCGCGGACAGCGTTCCCGTGATGGTCGTCATGCCCACAACGAGGCTCGTGAACGTGACGTCGGCCGCGCCGATGAGAAGCGCATCGCCGCCCGTGTCGAGCGTGTACGTCGCGTTCACGGAGAGGGAGAAGCTCAATGCGAGTTGGCCGCCCGCCGCTGACCCGCTGAGCAACGCCACGCTATACGCAATGGCGCTCGACGTCAGCGTGGTTACGTCCACGCTGGCCGTGCCCCCAAACGCGCTCTCGTAGGCCGCCTTCAGCCAAGCCTCCGCCCACTCCTCGGTCGCCTGTCGCGTGACCACCGCCGCCCCGTCCACGCCAATGGCCGGCTCGGCCGCGAGGGCCGCCCACCAGTAGACGGTGGCCGCCTCCGCGGCGCCGCTCGCCATCTCCGCGGGCGTGAGCACCAGCCCCGTGTCGTCCGTTCCCCCTCCGCAGCCGCACAGGGCCGCCAACAGAACCGCAATCGCGAGGGTCGCTCCCATCGAGATCCGCATACCGCACAGCCTCCTCAGCATCGCGCCGCCGCCGCCCGCCGGACAGCAGTTCCCCAGACGCGCGCGACATCCTCGCTGGCGGAGACTCCTTTGGCGCGAGCAGGTTGCCGGCGCGTGAACGGCCAAAGAAGCCACACCAACCAAGACTCGGGAGGCCTGCACATGCCGGCGGATAGACCCAACATCCTGATCTTCATGAACGACCAACAGCAGGCGTTCCCGACGATGCCGGAGCACCCCTGCCGCACCCCCAACGCGGATCGGCTCGCCTCGGAAGGCGTCCTCTTCCGACGCCACTACACGCCGACCGCGCACTGCTGTCCGTCGCGCGCGAGCTTCATGACCGGCCGTTACCCGAGCGGCCACGGCATCTGGAACAACGTGCTCAACGACATGGCCCTCAATCCCGACCTTCGGCCAGGCGTCCCTCTCTGGAGCGAAGCCCTCCGCGAGGCGGGTTACAGCTTGGGCTTCTCCGGGAAGTGGCATGTCACTCGGAGCAAGGACCCGGGCGACTACGGCTGGGACGAACTCTGGGTCGGGAGCAGCGGCAAGCGCGGTGAGACGCACGGGCATACGTGGGAGCGCTGGCGCGAGATCGCGGGCCGCGGGGCGAGCGACCCGGAGCGACGTGGTCGCGGACAGCTCCTCCGGCCCGGCTGGGGCGCCTACACCCACTACGGGACCCTCGCCGGGTCGCCGACTCTCACCGCGCATCACGACCATTCCATCGTCGAGACCGGTCTCGCGGGGCTGCGGCGCAGTGCCGCGACCTCGCGTCCTTGGTGCGTCTTCATCGGCCCGAACGGCCCGCACGACCCGTACATCGTCCCCGAGCGGTACGCGACGATGTATGACCCGGCCGATGTGGCGATGCCCGAGAGCTGGCGGGACGATCTGCGCGATCGCCCCGTGATCTACCGGCGGCAGCAGGCGTTCTGGCGGCAACTGACCGCCGACGAGCGGCGCGAGGCCGTGGCGCACTACTGGGGCTACTGCACCCTGCAGGACGACTTGCTTGGGATGGCGCTCGACGCGCTCGAGGAGACCGGCCAGGCGGACGACACCCTGGTGCTCTTCACGTCGGACCATGGCGACTACTCCGGCGCGCACGGGCTTTGGATGAAAGGCATCCCGGCGTTCGACGAGGCGTACCACATACCGCTCATCGCGCGGTGGCCGGCGGGCGTCCGGAATCCCGGCCGCGAGGTCGACGTCTTCACCTCACACGTCGACATCGGCCCGACGCTGCTCGAGGTCGCGGGATGCGCGCCTTTCGCCGAGGGGGACGGCGCGAGCCTGCTGCCCTTCCTGACCGACGGCGATCCAGGGCCGTGGCGGGAGGCGCTCTTCTGTCAGATGAACGGGGTGGAACTCTACTACTCCCAGCGACAGGTTCTGACCCGAGACTGGAAGTACGTCTTCAACGGGTACGACTGGGACGAGCTGTACGACCTCCGCGCCGACCCGCATGAGATGCGGAACCTGGCTCCCAGGGGCGACCAGGAGAGCGACGCCGACGCGCGGGGAGTCGTCCGCGAGATGTGTGAGCGGATGTGGAGGCTCGCGGAATCGGTCGGTGACGCTCAGCACAACTCCTACGGGACGGTGTCCCTGGCGCCCTTCGGCCCCCTGACCGGCATGGAAGGGCCCGATGCGACGCCGTGAATCCCCGCGGGCGCCGTCTAGCTGAGATCCCATCGGTCGCTCAGCGTCACGTACCGGTCCGCCGGTCGCCAATCGACGTGCGCGACGAGGCCGCGCAACCGCGCGAGCCGATCCGCGTCCTCGCGGTCCGGCTCGGACATCAGCTCCGGCGCTCGGGTCGCGGGTCCGTGATCGTCGGCGGGGCGCGTCGCGGTCACCTGCATCGAGTCCGGCCCGAAACCGTAGGACACCCGCACCAGCGCCTCGCTCGGCATGTCGCGCCCCGCAAGGTCTAGCGCGTCGCGGAGGGCGAGCGAGAGTTCGTCGGCGCGCCCGGAAGGCAGCCCCGCCAGCCGGGCGTCGCGCCGAAATGAACGGTCGAGGTCCTCAGGGGCGCCCGAGCGCCCCGGGACGAGGAAATGGCGCAGCCCGACGCGCGCGACGGCGACCGCGGTCACGTCGTCGTCCAGGTCGCCGGCGGCCAATTCAGTCTCGAAGCGGTCCATCACATCCCCGAGGAATCGCCGCACCCCCCGGCCCGTCTCGGCGGACCGGCACCAGTCAGCCAGCCCCTCCTCCTCGACGCGCTCTCCGTTTGGGCGGGCGGCCTGGGAGATGCCGTCGCTGTAGAGCAGAAGCGTCTGTCCGGGCTCCAGCGTGACCTCTTGCGATCGGTAGTCCACGTCTTCGAACAGACCGATGGGGGCGCCGGACTCCCCGGTGAGCGTGCTGACGGAGCCGGACTCGCACAGGAGAGGCCACGGGTGCCCCGCGCTGCAGTAGCTGAGCGCGCCGGTGGCGGGGTTGAAGCCGCACAGACACAGCGTCGTGTAGTGGTCCATCGCCTGCAGACGCGCGCACAGCCGACGCTGCAGCAGCACCATGGCCTCCGCGGGGTCCATCCTGCCGGGGCGAATCGTCTCCTGGATGATCCCGACCAGAAGACTCACCACGAGCGCCGGGCCAAGACCGTGGCCCGAGACGTCGCCGACGTAGACGAAGCTGCGCCCGTCCGCCGAACTCACGACCCCGAAGAAGTCGCCCCCTGTCGCCTGCGAGGGCCGAAAGACGTGCGCGAAATCGAGGCCTTCGGCGTAGCAGCGCTCGGGCAGCGTGCTTCGCTGCACATCCCCCGCGATGCGCAGTTCCCGAGCCATGCGCCGGTTGCTTCGCTCAAGGATCTCCTGCGCGTGCTTCAGGGGGCTGACGTCCACGAAAGTCTCCAACACCAACGGGCGCTCATCGTGCGCGAGCGGGATGGACGTGCGGAGGACCGGCACCGCCTCCCCGGCGGCCGTCCGCAGCTCGGCCTCAGCGTGCTCCCCCGGGTCGGAGGAACGCGACTGAAGCGGATCCCCGTCAGAATCGCGGAGGTGATCGCGCAGCGGAGAGCCGGCCAGGTGCTCCAGGGGCGCGCCAATCAGCCGCATCGCCGTCGCGTTCGCGTCCTGAACCAACCCGGTCCGCGCGTCGACGACCATGATCCCGACGGGAATCGCGCGGACGAGGTCCTCGAGCTGGCTTCGCCCCTCCGCCAGACGCCGCTCCATGTTGCGTCGCGCCGACACGTCGCGCGCCACCGCGATGGCGCACCAGCGGTCTTCGATCTTGGTCGCCGAGACGGTGAGTTCCACCGCGATCTCCGACCCGTCCTTGCGGACCGCCTCGACGTTCAGCGTTCGACCGATCGCCCGTCCGGAGCCCGTCGCCTGGAACCTGCGGAAACCCGCCAGGAAAGCGGGCCGATAGCGGGACGGCGCAAGGAGTTCGTGGATGTCCTTGCCCATCACTTCGCTGCGGCTCCAGCCGAACACGGCCTCCGCCGCCGGATTCCAGTAGGCGACGGCGCCGTCATGCCGGATGAGGACGATGGCGTCTCCCGCCGTGTCCGCGACGAGTCGGAAGCGCTCTTCGCTCTCCTTGAGGACCTCCTCGATGCGCTTCCGCTCGGAGATGTCCATGTAGAAACCGAGCACCAGGGCGCCCGCATCGCCGCCGCTCTCAGGCGTCAACCGCCCGCGGCTCAGCACCCAGAGCCACTCCCCATCGCGCTTCCGCAGGCGATGCCAGCACTCGTAGACCGGCGACTCGCCGCGCGCGCACGCGTCGAGTTTGGCCCACAGCCAGCGGCGGTCGTCGGGATGGACCAACGCGTCGAACTCGGAGGGATCGAGCGCGCCGTCGCGCTCGGGGTAACCCAGGAGCGCCCATGCTCGCCCGCACAGCCGGTGCGCGCGGGTGCGCGCCGAGTACTCCCAGACGCCGTCCCCGGCGATCCTGGTGAGAGCTTGAAGGTCCGCGTCGCCCCATCGAGGCGAGCCGATCAGGCCTGCCTCGAGCCGCGCGCCGCTCGAGGCGTTTCGTTCGATGTGGTCGTGGTTGCTGTCGGGCATGCGTCTCCCGTGCGTCCAAATGGCTACCGGACGTGTCACGAGAGCGTTTCGCCTGCGCGCCTGAGCGTCCTCCTGAAGCGGGCTAGGCGACCGTCGCCGGGAGTTCGCGCATATGCCCCGTGGCGCGCACCTTGGACTCGAAGTCGCGGAACGCGCGCTCGACCTGCTCCGATGTAAGGCCAAGCGCCGCCGCCGTCTCCCGCGCGTCGATCCGCTTCTCCCACGCGTAGAGCAGTGGGTCGAGGACCGTGAAGGGCAGAGCGAAGAAGAACTCCTCTTGGCTCTGGTCTGCGCTGTAGGTGTCCGAACTCGGGGTGCGCTCGATGATCTCCCGGGTGACGCCGAGGTGCTCCGCGAGTTCGTACACCTGCACCTTGTAGAGCCCCTCCAGCGGCAGCGCGTCCACGCCGATGTCGCCGTAGCGCACGCTGAACCCGAGGAGATACTCGTCACGGTTGTGGGAGCCCGCGTACAGGTAGTTGAGGCGCTCCGCATGGAAGTAGCCGCGCGTCATGCGCGTCCGTTGCTTGAGGTTCGAGGCCGCCACGATCCGCAGAAACGCGGCCGTCGAGAGGCGCTCGCGGCGCTCGTCGCCGGCGGGCGACGCGGCATGCACGTAGTAGACGTTCAGGCGGCTGGTCTCGAGGACGTCCCCGCTCAGGACGAGCTTCGAGGTCCAACCCTCGCCGAACTCCGGGATCGCCTCGCGGATCGCCTCGTCGCGAGCCGCGTAGCATCCGTGGGCCTCGAGCATCGGCGTGATGCTCTCGACCGTGAGGTCCACCCCGAGCTTGTCGCAGAGGGCCTGCGCGTAGGTGAGGCTCTCGGGGCTCGACTCCTTCTCCGGGAGCGCCGCGGCGAAGACGCGCTCCGGCCCGAACGCTCGCGCCGCGAGGCAGAGCGTGACGGCGCTGTCTATCCCGCCGCTCACGCAGACGACGGCGCCGCGGCGGCGCAGCGCGCGAGCTTCGTCGCGCAGGAACGCGACGAGCCGCTCGGTCACAGCCTCGCGGTCAATGAGAAGCGCTTCGCGCGAGAAACCCATGGAACGCCATCCTTCTCCGGCCGGCGAGGGCCCAGGACCCTAGAGCTTGCCCTGGACGTACCGCTCCATGCGGGCCACCGAGTCGAGGTTCTCGGGGATCATCTCCTCGTCCTCGACGGAGATGCCGAACGCGTCCTCAAGGAACCCGATGATCTCCAAGACGCCCGTCGAGTCCACGTAACCCGCGCCAAGAAGCGAGGTCTCGTTCGTGAAGCCCTCGTCCTCTTGGCCGTACAGAAAGCTCTCGACCACGAACTCTCGGATCCGTCCCGCGGTGTCCAAGCGCCTTCGCTCCTCTTGTCTCGGTGGATGAGCGTCTCGCCCGTGCGGTCTACTTCCGCGCCTTGAGCGCCTTCTTGACCAGCCCGAGCGCCCCCTGGCGCCAAGCCACGCGGTGGGTGATCCCGGTCGCTCCGGCGATCTCGTGCTTGTGCTCAAGGTACCAGTCGTAGGCTCGGATCAGGGCGTCGGAGTTCGAGTACCGCGGTTCCCAGCCCAGCGTGTCGCGGATCTTGTCGGTCGAGACGAACGAGTCCTTGTCCGCCGTGCCGTACACCCACTTGTAGAGCGGAGAGAGGTGGAGGTGCTCCGCCAACCACAGGAGGGGCTTCACGACCCCCGCCGGCGTGCCCATGACGCGAGAGCCGCTTGCCGCGCGCTCACAGAGCGCCCCGACGTCCTCCTGGACGGTTCGGAACTCCACCGCCCCGACATTGAAGACGTCGTTCACTATGTCCCGCTCGCCGGTCATCGCGAGGTGGATCGCCGAACAGAGATCGTCCACCTCGAGAAGCTGGTAGCGGTTCGAGCCGTCGCCGATGACCGGGATCGGGACTCCGTCCTCAACCCAATCGTAGAGGATCTGAAAGACGCCAAGTCGCGCGGTGCCGATGAAGGTCTTCGGGCGGACCACGGCGACGCACAGCCCACTCTCGCGAGCCTTCACGCAGGCTTCTTCCGCCTCGATCTTCGAGATCCCGTACGGGCCCACGCCGATAAGCGGGTCGGTCTCATAGAGCGGGTGGGTCTCGGGGACGCCGTAGACCGCGGTCGAGGAGATGAACACACAGCGGTCGATCCCGCGCTCCTTGGTGAGCCGGAGGGTGTTCCGAGTTCCCGTCACGTTGGTCGTGAAGATGTCGAGCGGCTTCCAGAGCGGAAGCGCGGCCGCGGCCGCGCCGACGATGTCGGGCTTGTGCTCCTGA
>CAZCER010000262.1:0-7237 GCA_964497385.1 uncultured Armatimonadia bacterium
CGCACGGACGTCGGATCGATGTTCGTGTCCGCCCAACTGAAGGCCACCTCGTTCGCGCCTTCATGGAAGCGGATCTCCCGCTGCTCGCGCACGAGCGTGAGGTCCACGTCGCGGTAGACGATCACCTCGACGCCCTCCCGCGCGGGCACCGTCGAAAGTTCGATCTTGGAGCCCCAGGCCGCCGAACCGAGCGCGGCCAAGAGCCCTACCCAGACCAAGGGTCTCATTCGGACCCCTCCTCCGGAGGCATGTCGTTCACGGCAAGGCCGTGGTACTCATGGAAGGCGTAGGCAAGCTGCGCTCCCTGGCCGGCATCGAGCGCGAACGGCCACGTGACTTCAGCGGCCTCGCGCTTCGCGAACCCCTCGCCCACAAACACATTCGCCACGCCCGGCCGCGACTGGATCAGCTCGAGCCCTCGGTGGATCTGGTCGCGGTTCGTGACCGTCACCTCGTAGTCGCGCTCGACGACCTTGCCGGTGAGGACGCCGTTCCGCTCGTCGAAGGTGAGGTCGCGCTTCCGATAGCCCGTGGGCTCGGGCTCGACGACGATGTCCGTGAGAAGCCCGGCGGCGAACTCCACTTCCTGCCCCGGGGCCGCGTATGGAAGCGCGCTCTCGCCGATGTAGACGAGCCGCCCGCTCGGGTCACGCTTGAAGATCGTCACCGGCCCGGCCGGAAGCGTCGCCGTCCCGAGGCCGTTCGCCTCGTCGTTTGTGACCTTCACGACGCGGGTCGCGGTCGTCTCCTCGAAGAGGCGCATACGAGCCAGCGCCTTCGGGGTTACGGCCGTCGAGTCCGCGAACCGGAGCCGCGTAACCCACCCGTCGAGAAGCGCGAGGTCCGTGTCCAGGTCGTAGCGCTCGTGCTCGGAGACCGTCGCCGCGGCGATGGCGATCTCCTCGCCAAAGGCCAGCCCCGCCACGCCCGACCCGAACGCGGCTCCGTCGAGTTCGACCGCTCCGGTCACCGGGGCGTCGGCCGCAGGCATGGCCTCCTCCTCGGCCGAGAAGTCCACCATGTGGTCGCGGTCGCCGTACTCGTTAAGGGCTACGACCTCCTCCACCAGGCGGACCCCGCCGGTGAGAAGCGCAACCCGGGCGTTCTCATAGGTCTCCCCCGAGTAGTTCGCGATCGAGAAGTCCGCCGCGAGTTCGGCACGGGTCTCATCGTGGGAGAGGATCAGCGTGTAGCTCGCCGCCCACGTGAGCCCGCTCGTGAAGTAGCTCACCTCAAGCGGCGCAGGCCCACTCTTCGGCGCGTTGATGCGCCACACGAGCGTGTTCGGCTGCTCGGGCGGGTAGGTCGTCTCCGTCAGCGCGTAGCCCGCGCCGTCCCCGGCGATGCGGACCCGCACGGACGTCGGATCGATGTTCGTGTCCGCCCAACTGAAGGCCACCTCGTTCGGACCCTCGGCGAAGCGGATCATGCGCTGCTCACGGACGAGCGTGAGGTCCACGTCGCGGTAGATGATCACCTCGACGCCCTCGCGAGCGGGGACGGTCGAGAGTTCGATCTTCGAGGCGTGCGCCGCGGGTAGGGCAGCGGCGAGCAAAGCCAGCCAGAGAAGGCGCCTCATTGCGACCCCTCCTCGGCCGGCATCGCGTTCACCGCGGTTCCGTAGTACTCATGGAAGGCGTAGCTGAGCGAGTTCGCCGCGCCGGGCTCGAGCGCGAACTCCCAGGTCACCCGGCCCGCCTCACGCTTGGTCGGAGCGTCGCCCACGAACACGTTCGGCGCGCCTGGCCGCATGTGGATCAGTTCGAGCGTGCGCGCGATCGCGTCACGGTTGCGAACCTCGACCGTGAAGTCCGTCTCTGTGACCTTCCCGACGAGCTGCCCGTTCCGCTCATCGAACGCCAGGTCGCGCTTCCGCGCGGCCATGACGTTGGGCTCGACCACGATGTCCGTCAGCGCGCCGGCGGCGAACTCGACCTCCTGGCCGGGACCGGCGTAGGGGAGAGCGCTCTGTCCTATGTAGATGAGCCGCCCGCTCGGGGCGCGCTTGAAGAGCGTCACCGGACCGGCCGGCAAGGGCGCTCCTCCGAGCCCCGCTTCCTCACCGTTCGTCAGCTTGACGATGCGGATAGGCGCCCCGCCGCTCGCGGCGTTCACCCGCCCGAGCACGACCGGATGCACGTTCGAGGACGCGGCGAACCGGAGGCGCGTCACCCATTCGTCGGGGAGCGCGAGGTCGGTGTCGAGGTTGTAGCGCTCGTGCTCGGACACGGTCGCGGCGGCGATCGTGATCTCGTCGGCTATCTCGCCGAGCCGTCCGACGGCGTACGAGGGAGCGGGCGCGGCTTCCGAGGGTTCCGGCGGCGCCCCGTTGTCACGCGTCTCGGCCGCGGGGAGTCCGGCGCGCGCCTCCCCGGGCGCCCTGCGGGCCCGCTCCTTCACCTCGCCGCCAAGAGCCACGATCCGCTCCACGAGCCGTACGCCGCCCGTGAGCAGAGCCACGCGCGCCTCTTCATAGGTCTCGCCCGAGGCGTTCGCGATCGAGAAGTCGGCCGCGAGTTCGGCCTCGGTCTCATCGTGCGAGAGGATCAGCGTGTAGCTTGCGGACCACGCCAGACCGCTCGTGAAGTAGGTCACCTCGAGCGGCGCGGGGCCATCTTTCGGCGCCTGGATCGTCCAGACCAGCGTGTTCGGCTGCTCCGGTGGATACGTCGTCTCCGCCAGAGCGTAGCCCGCTCCGTCCCCGGCGATGCGCACACGCACCGAGGTCGGGTCGATGTGCGTGTCCGCCCAACTGAACGAGACCTCGTTCTCGCCTTCATGGAACCGTATCACCCGTTGTTCGCGCACCAGGGTCAGATCGACATCGCGGTAGATGATGACCTCGACGCCTTCTCTCGGAGGAACGGTCGAGAGTTCGATCTTCGACGCCCACGCCGCTGGCGCGATGGCCAGTACGGCAAGCACTAAACACAGTCGCCCTTGCAAGCAATCACCTCCACAGCGCCCCCGCGCATGGCATGCACACTGTCTATGTTCGCGGACCACCGCTGTCCTACCTAGAGACTTCCGAACCTCGCGACCTTCGAATAGGATGCACGCGGGTCGGAGCGCCCACGCGCGGAAGGGGACGGCCATGGACCGGGCGAAGCTCCGGCCCTACGTGTGACGGGTGGATGCCGGATGGCCTGCGAAACTACGGGAAGGGCGATGGACGGTGACGTTGGCCGAGGCGGTCGCTGTGTTGCACGCGGAGGAGATCGTGGCTCCGACCTCGAGCCCCGCGTCCTTGGCGGGCGCTTTCGCGGCCGATCTCATGAGCGACGTGCTCGCCTTCGCGCGCTCCGGATCCATCCTGGTCACCGGACTTACGACCGACCAGACCGTACGGACCGCCTCGATCAAGCACCTGGCCGCCATCGTGGTCGTCGAGGGCAAGCATGTCGGAAGCGAGATGCTCGAGGCGGCTCTTGAACAGGACGTCCCGGTTTACCGGACGCCTCTCGCGAAGTACGAGGCCTGCGGGCTTCTCATGCAAGCCGGCCTCCGTCCGTACCGCAAGACGACCAGTTCGTCCGCCTCCGAGGTGAGGCCCGCCTCCCATGAATGAGCCCCCGCTGGAGCACCATGAGTTTCCCGTGCTCGGGAAAGCCTACTTCCTCGGCGGCCGCGCTTCCACGTCCGTGAAGCGCACGCTCGAGCAGGCCGGCGTGGATGAGGAGACCGTCCAGCGCATCGCCGTCGCCTGCTACGAGGCGGAAATGAACGTGGTCCTCCACGCCACTTCAGGCTACATTGCCCTCGACGTCCATCCCGACCGCGTCCTTGTCACCGTGCGGGACCGAGGGCCGGGGATCGAGGACATTGAACTCGCGCTCACGAGAGGGTGGTCGTCCGCCGACCACGAGGCTCGCACCTTGGGCTTCGGGGCGGGCATGGGCCTCCCGAACATCAAGGAGCACTCGGACGAAATGGTCATCGACAGCACCCCGTCGCAGGGCGTGGAACTGCGGCTGGTGTTTCTGAGAAGAGATGCGAACCATGACTAGCGCGGCCCCTCCCAGCCTCAAGCAAGTCATCGAGGCCCTGGAGGTTGAGGTTCTGACGCGCCCCGACGCCCTCGACCGGCCGGTCAGCGGCGCCGTGGTCAGCGACCTGCTCAGCTACGTGATGGCGGCCGCGCGCGAGGGCCACCTCTGGATCACCATCCAGACGCACGCGAACATCGTCGCCGTCGGCGCCCTCGGACGCGTGGCGGCCATTCTCGTCGCCGGAGGGTTCGCCCCGGACGAAGACGCCGTCGAGCACGCTCTCGACGAGGGCATCCCGCTTCTGGCGTCACCCGAGACCGCCTTCGCTCTCGCCGGAAAGCTCTATGAACTCGGTGTGAGGTAGAACCCCGATGGGCGGGCGCGTCCTGGTCGATCTCCACGTTCACACCGCGCTGTCTCCCTGCGCGAGCGACGACATGCGGCCTCCCGCAACGCTTCTCGCGGCCGAGCGACGCGGCGTCTCGATCGTCGGGATCGTCGACCACAACACCGCCCGCAACGCCGCGGCCTATCTCGAAGCCTCGGAGGCCTTCGACGTGCGCGTCCTTCCCGGCGTCGAGGTCGAGAGCGCCGAGGGCGTTCACATCCTCACCCTCTTCGCCGCCCTCGACGCCGCGATGGCGATGGACGCGCTGCTCGCGGCGCATCTCGCCGACCTGCCCAACCGCCCCGAGTTCTTCGGGAACCAGCTCCTGGTGGACGCGATGGGCGACGTCGTCGGCGAGGATCCGAGGATGCTCGCCGGCGCGACCGACCTCTCCGTCGAGGAGATCGCCGACGCCGCCCGCGGCTTTGGCGGCATGGCCGCGCCCGCGCACACCGACCGACGCGCGTACGGTCTGCTCTCCGTCCTCGGGCTCTTCCCTCCGCGCCTGTACGCGCCGCTCGTCGAGGTCGCGTCCTCCGCGCCGGCGGCCGATCTGCGTCGCGAGCATCCGCAGCTTGAGGGCCGCGCTTTGCTCCGGAGTTCCGACGCGCACCAACTCGAGGACGTCGGCTCGATCGCCACGGCCGTCCCGGCCGGCCTTGCCGACCCGGGTCATCCCCTCACCGAATGGGAGCTGGCCCTCTCAAAGGCCCTAACGGCGACGGACGGGGCGCCCTCCGATGCGTGAGATCTCCCTTCACATCCTGGACGTCGCCCGCAACTGCATCGACGCCGCGGCCACCCTCATCGAACTCGACGTGACCGAGGATCCGGCCTCCGATCGGCTTGAGATTGTGATAACGGATAATGGACGGGGCATGACCCCCGAGACGGCGGCTCTCGCCTCGGACGCGTTCTACACAACCCGCGAGACCCGGAAGTGGGGCCTCGGGCTTCCGCTCCTCCGAGCCGCGTGCGAACGGTGTGAAGGGGACCTCGGGATTCAGTCCGAACCGGGTGTTGGGACGCGCGTTCAGGCTCGGCTTCGCCTGGGCCACATAGATCGAGCCCCCCTCGGAGACATGCCTGCCGTAGTGCAGGCGCTCGCTTGCGAGAGCCCAACGGTTCGCCTATGCTATCGGCATCGTACACCCACCGGGCTCTTCGAGTTGGATACGCGCTCCCTGGAAGAGGAACTGGAGGAGGTTCCTCTGTCCGAAGCTGGCGTGCTCCGCTGGCTCGGTGACTTTGTGAAAGAAGGACTCAACAGCATCGGCAGCACGGCCTAGGAGCCGGGAGGCTGTCGACTGTTTCGTTAGAAGGCAGGTGAGCTTGGGTGAAGAGTCGCGAAGAACTGCGCGCGATCCGTGAGCGGGCCCGTGCGGCCCTTGCCGTCCGCGAGAGCGGCGGCGGGGCCAGGGTGGTCGTCGCTATGGGCACCTGCGGGATAGCCGCCGGCGCTCGGGAGGCCATGACCGCTCTGCTGGAGGAGCTGGACACGCGGGGCGTGACCACCGTGACCGTCTCGCAGACAGGCTGCAAAGGGCTCTGCGACGCGGAGCCGATGGTCGAGGTCCACGACGAGGAAGGCGCCGTCGTCACCTATGGGAGGGTCACCCCCGAGGTGATGCGCCGCATAGTGGCTGAGCACGTCGTCGGTAAGCAGGTCGTCGCCGACTACGTTGTATCCACGCGATAGGAGAGACCGTTGGCGATGCCCGAAACCACGCTCTGTTGCGAGACCACCAAGCAGATCGACGCCGTGATCGACGCCAAGGGGAAAGACCCCAGCTCGCTGATCGAGGTGCTCCACGGGGTGCAGGAGGAACTAGGCTACCTACCCGCTCCCGTGCAGGAGTACGTCGCCAACGCTCTCGGCATGCCCCCCGGCGAGGTCGAGGGCGTTGTCAGTTTCTACAGCTTCTTCACCGAGCAGCCCCGAGGCCGCCACACCGTCAAGGTCTGCCTCGGCACCGCCTGCTACGTGCGAGGGGCCAAGCAAGTCCTTGACGCCGTTGAGCGCCACTGCGGCTGCGGCGTCGGTGAGACCAGCGAAGACCTCCGCTACAGCGTCGGCGTCGTCCGCTGCGTCGGAGCCTGCGGGCTCTCCCCCGTGATGACCGTGAACGATGAGGTTCACGAACGTGTGAAGCCGACCCGCGTGGCCGAAATCCTGGACAAATACGAGTAGGCCTCCGGGCCCCGCGTGGGCCGTCGGGCGTTAGGCCGCCCAAACGCGGCGAAAGGAACCCCGCTCTCGATGCGCAACTACCGCTCTCACATCCTGGTCTGCGCCGGCGCCAGCTGCATCTCCTCCGGCTCGCAGGCCGTCGCGGACGCGTTTGACCGGGCTCTGGTCGAACACGGTCTCTCCCGAGAAGTCCGAACGGTCCGCACCGGCTGTATGGGCTCCTGCGACCTCGGACCGGTCGCCGTGATCTATCCCGACAAGGTCTTCTATCAGAAGCTCACTCCCGACGACGCTCGACTCATCGTCGCCGAGCACCTTCTTAAGGGCCGCCCCGTCGAGCGGCTCATGCATCGCACCCCCGACGGCGAAGCCCCCGCGCTGGATATGGAGAAGATCCCCTTCTTCGCCCTCCAGCGGAAGATCGTCCTCCGCAACTGCGGCGAGATCGACCCGCAGAACATCGAGGAGTACATCGCCCGCGACGGCTACGAAGCTCTCGCCAAAGCCCTCACGGAGATGACTCCTGAGCAGGTCGTCGAGACCGTCAAGGCCTCCGGCCTCCGCGGACGCGGCGGCGGCGGCTTCCCCACCGGCATGAAGTGGGAAAGCACCCGCAACGCTGAAGGAGAAACCAAATACGTCATCTGCAATGCTGACGAAGGCGACCCC
>CAZCER010000263.1:0-7235 GCA_964497385.1 uncultured Armatimonadia bacterium
GCGTCAACGACGGATGACGGTCCGGCGCAAGCCAGACGGCGACGGGAACAGCCGCAGGGACGCCGTCGGTCGGTTGCGACGCGACCTCCAGCAGCACATGGCCCTGCAACCCGAAGGCGAGACCGCCGCTCGAGCCTATGTCCCAGCACCCGCTCGCGACCAGACCGGCCGCGGCGGCCAGCGTGAGGGTCAGTCCGCGGACGTGCGTCACATTCTTCTCCCTTAGCGCCGCGCGCCTACCGATGCGCCCGGTCCTTGTAAGACGCTTTCGCGGGCGCATCGGTCTCACGATTCGCCGTCAGCCGCCGAAACGCGCGTGCCGTCCGAGCGTCCCACCTCTGGAGGTGCGATGTGAGGCGCGTTGTTGTGACAGGCATGGGGTGCGTGAGCTGCCTCGGCGGCTCCGTCCAGGAGTTCGAGCGAAGGCTCTTCGCGGGCGAGTGCGGGCTGAGTCCGATTGAGCGGTTCGACGCATCGGGTCTGCGAAACGCCCTGGCCGGTGAGGTGCGGCCCCTGCCGCCGGTCGGCCAGGTCTCCGGGGCCTGCGCCAACCGAGGCCCGGCCACGCGATTCCTGGCCGCGGCCGTAGGTGAGGCGGTGCTCTCGGCCGGACGCCTGACGCCCCGCCATCTCGCGCGCGCCTGCGGCGTCCTCTCCACGAACTTCGCGGGCCTCGGCAGCCTTGAGGCGGCCGGAGGCGGTGTGGCCGGCGCCGCGCTCGGCCCCGTCCTCTTCGACGACGGCCTGCGTCTGCTTGCCGACGGGTTCGGGCTGCGAGGTCCCACCGCCGTTCTCTCCATCTCTTGCGCCTCCGGCACAAGCGCCGTGGGACTCGCTCGGGACTGGATTCGTCTCGGGCGCGCGGACGCGGCCATCGTGGCGGGGTACGACGAGCTGTCGCTGTACGCGTTGGCCGGACTCTCGATCCTCCGCACCGTCTCGACCGACACGTGCCGCCCGTTTGACTCCGAGCGCTCCGGCACCATCTTCTCCGAGGGCGCCGCGGCCCTGGTGCTCGAGAGCGCCGAGCACGCTGGGCGCCGAGGCGCGCGCATCCTCGCCGAGATCCTCGGGCACGCCGACACCAACAACGCCTACCACCTGACCGCCCCCGACAAGGACGGCGAGGGCATCCGCGTCGCCATCCGACGCGCGGTCGAGGAAGCCGGCGTCGCCCCCGAGGAGATCGACTACGTGAACGCCCACGGCACCGCCACCCTCTACCACGATGTGACCGAGGTGAACGCGCTCAAGGACGTGCTCGGCGAACGCGCGCTCCGGATCCCCGTGACTTCCATCAAGGGCGCCGTCGGGCACCTCATGGGCGCCGCCGGAACGATCGAGATCATCGCCTCCATCCTCGCCATGCGTCGCGGTGAGGCGCCCCCGACCGTCAACCTGCGGAGTCCCGATCCCGCCTGTGACCTGAACCACTGCCCCGACCGCGCGCAGTCGTTTCCGATCAGCACGGTTCTCACGAACTCCGCGGGAATCGGCGGAAGCAACGCCTCGCTCGTGCTTCGCGCGGCTTCGTAGCCCCGAGAGGGTACCGCCCGACGTCTTCGGAACGCCTCCACGCAGTCACCGACAGGCCGCGGTCGCGGACCGGGCAGGAAGCGAGGCGCATCGTGGCGCAAGGCGACACCCCGGCTATAGCGGGCGGAGAGCCCGTTCGGAGGACTCCGCTCACACGGGCACGCAGATACGGCGAGGAGGAACTCCGCGAACTCCGGGAGGCTCTCGAGCAGGAGACCCTCTTCTGCGCCCAGGGCGCGAAGACCGCGGCCCTGGAGCGCGAGTTCGCGGTCCACCTCGGGGCCAACGGTGCAGTGGCGTGCTCGAGCGGCACCGCCGCCCTGCACGCCGCTCTCATCGCGGAGGGCGTCTCACCCGGCGATGAGGTCATCACAACACCCATCACCGACATGGGCACCGTGATACCGATCTTGTTCCAGGGGGCCGTTCCCGTCTTCGCCGACTTGCACCCGAGTCAGTACAACCTGCTGCCCGAGTCCGTCGAGGAACGGGTCACCGACCGCACCCGCGCCGTGATTGCCGTCCACCTCGCCGGGAACGCCTGCGATCTGGCGGCCCTGAAGGACCTCTGCTCAGGCAGGGGCCTCGCGCTCATCGAGGACTGCGCCCAGTCCCACGGATGCCGGTACGACGGGCGCCCTGTCGGGGTCCACGGCGACTACGGGTGCTTCAGTCTGAACGAGTTCAAGCACATTTCCTGCGGCGATGGGGGCATCGTCGTCGGCTCGACCCCTGAGCGCGCCGCGCGCCTGCGCCTCGCCGTCGACAAGGCGTACAGCCGGGAGCCGGGCCTGGGCGCAGCGGACCGCGCGCCGACCTTCCTCGCCGGCAACTACCGCATGACCGAACTCCAGGCCGCCGTGGGCCGCGCGCAGCTCGGGAAGCTGGACTCGATCGTGGGGCGCCGCCGCGCGTGGTGCGGCGCCCTCAGCGAGCGCCTGGCGGGGCTTCCGGGCATCCGCCTGCCCGAGGTCACCCCCGGCTGCGAGCACTCGTGGTGGTTCTACATGCTGCGCGTCGCGCCCGACGAACTCGGGGCCGACGCCGACCGGTTCGCCGAGGCCCTCGGTAAGGAAGGCGTCCCCGCCGGGGCGCACTACACCGCGAAGTGCATCTATGAGTATCCCGTATTCACCGAGCACTCGGCATTCGCCCGTGGGGAGCATGCTTACCAAGGCCACGCCTACGCGAAGGGGCTCTGTCCGACGGCCGAGGAGACCCTCGAGACCTGTGTCATCATCCCCGTCAACGAGGGCTACACCGACAGCGACCTCGATGACGTGGCGACGGCCGTGCGGCGGGTTGCGGAGTGGTTCGTGTCGCGGCGGTAGCGTGCGGGGCAGGATTCCCGCCCGCGCCCCCGAACCCGGCCCCGTCAGCTCGGAACCCACTCGTAACGGACGCGCGCCCACTTCGGCGGGTGCGCGCCGATTTCATTGGAGGCAGCCTCGTGGTCCAGTCCCTTTCCGGCGTGTGGAAGCTCCAGGACTTCGGCGAAGGGGAGGGCATCCAGTCCGGTGTGAACCTGCCGGACTACGATGACTCGGCGTGGATCCCGGTGAGCGTGCCCGGCGATGTCCACTCCGCGCTGATCGCCGCCGGCAAGATCGAGCACCCCTTCGAGAACCGGAACATCGAGGCCTGCGAGTGGGTCGAGAAGCGCGAGTGGTGGTACCGCCTGGAGTTCGACGCGGCGGCCCTCGCCGAGGGTGAGCGCGCCGACCTCGTGTTCGAGGGCCTCGACACCTTCGCCACCGTGTTCCTGAACGGCCAGGAGATCGGCCGTACGGCGAACGCCCTCATTCCGCACCGACTGAACGCCACCGCGCCGCTCACCGAGGGCAAGAACGTGCTCGCTGTGCGCCTGGGCCCGACGGTGCCGATCATCGAGCGGCTCGACTCGTCGCGCTACTGGTCGGCCTTCTACACCCCGCGCGTCATGGTCCGGAAGGCCGCCATGAACTTCGGCTGGGACTGGGGTCCGCGGCTCGTCACCGTCGGCGTCTGGCGTCCGGTCGCATTGGAGGTCTCCAAAGGCGCGCGGATCGACGGCCACTGGTGCCGAACGTACGCGATCACCCCCGACCACGCCGTGCTCACGGTCGGCGCCGAGGTCGAGCGGATCGGCCCCGCGAAGCCTGAGGGGCTTCGCCTACGCGCCACGCTGAGCCATGACGGGCGCGACTACACCACCGCCGCCGAGTTCGCCGGCGTGACCGCCGAGGCGCGCATCCTTGTCACCGACCCGAAGCTCTGGTGGCCCTCAGGTCTGGGTGAGCAGCCGCTGCATGATCTCCGCATCGAGGTGCTCGACCAAGACGACAACGTGCTCGACACGGTCGAGGACCGGGTCGGCATCCGCACGGTCGAACTCCTGCAAGAGCCCGACCCGGATGGCTCCGGTAAGAGCTTCATCCTCGTCGTGAACGGCGTCCGCGTCTTCGCCAAGGGCGCCGACTGGATCCCCGCCGACAACATGATCGGCGCCGTGCCGGCGGAGCGGTACCACGCGCTCGTTCGCCTCGCGGCCGAGGGCAACATGAACATCCTGCGTGTGTGGGGTGGAGGCGTGTACGAGGACGACGCCTTCTACGCGGCGTGCGACGAGATGGGCATCCTCATTTGGCAGGACTTCATGTTCTCGTGCGCGGCCTATCCCGACGGCGATGAGGGGTTCTGCCAGGAGGTAGCCCGCGAGGCTGCGGCCGTCGTGAAGCGCCTCCGCAACCGCCCATGCATCGCGCTCTGGTGCGGGAACAACGAGAACGACTGGATCGACGACATGCAGGATGGCAGCACGCGGACCCGACCCTTCTTCGGCCGGAGGCTCTACCACGAGATCATCCCCGCCGCGCTCGGCGCGCACGACCCGACCCGACCCTACTGGCCGAGTTCGCCTTACGGCGGGTCGGATCACAACTCCGAGCGCGCCGGTGACCGCCACAACTGGCAGGTCTGGGGCGGGCAGCGCCTGCCGCACCGGTTCGGCGTTCCGTACGAGGGTGAGACCACGCCCTCGAACGTCTCGTTCCGCCGGTACGCCGAGGACATGTGCCGCTTCTGCTCCGAGTACGGCATTCACGCCTCGCCGCCCTTGCGGACGCTCCTCAACCGCACCGGCGAACTCGACTACGACTCCGAGGACTTCCTCTATCGCATCAAGGACCCCGACACCGAGCGCAAGCGCCGCATGATGGAGGCCCACATCGGGCAACCGACCACACTCGAGCAGTACGAGGTCTTCTCGATGCTGGTGCAGGCCGAGGGGCTTCGATTCGCAATCGAGCACTACCGCCGCCGGAAGTTCGACTGCGCGGGCTCCATCATCTGGCAGCACAACGACTGCTGGCCCTGCATCTCGTGGGCCATCGTCGACTATGACCTGAACCCCAAGGCCGGCTGGTACTACGCGCGCCGCGCCTACGCCCCGATCGCGCTTTCGCTCAAGGTCGAGGGGCGTCTCGTGCACCTCTACGCCGTGAACGACACGCTCGAGGACGCGCCCCTCCGCGCGCGCCTCATCACCGCGGACACGGTCGACGGCTCAACCAGGGAGACCACAGTCGTCGGAACCGCCCTCGCGAACGCTTCGACCTGCCTCCGCACACTGAACTTCCACGAACTCGGGATCGCGGACCCGACTCGCCAGTGCATCGTGCTCCGGGAGGACGACGGCAAGGCGCCCGAGCATGCGGTCTTCCTCGAGGAACTCAAGGACGTGACCCTCAGCCCCGCCGAACTCAAGGTGGAGATCAGCGCGGGCGGCAACACGGCGAGCGTGACCGTCACGTCGGACGCGCTCGCGCACTTCGTCGCCATCGATGTGAACGCCGACCGGCCGGTCCTCGACGACAACTACCTGACGCTTCTCCCCGCCGAGCCCCGCACCCTGACCGTCCGCGCCGAGTCCCCCGTCTCCGCCTCGGACATCATGGTGAAGTGCCTGAACGCGCTCAAGTAGGGGGGGCGTATGCGGCTGTGCAGGCGGCGAGACGACGAAGGCAAGGGGCAGGCGCGGTGACCAGGGGCAGGCGCGGTGACCTGCCCCTACTTTTCGCTCCAGTACCGCCTGAGCGCGTCCCCGTTGCCGAAGGCCATGGGGAAGTCCGTGAGGTCCTCCGCGCCGACCCAAGCGTGCGCCACGGACTCGGCGTTGAGCGTGACCTCACCGCTCGCGCCGCACGCGAAGTAGAGGTCTACGCAGTGCATGCCGCCCTCATGGAGAGGCAGGCCGTCCTGGTAGAAGAGGAACCGTAGGTCGTCCGGACAGGCGAGCCCGGTCTCCTCCCGGAGTTCGCGGGAAGCGGCCTCGAGGAGCGTCTGGCCGTAGTCCACCTTGCCCCCGGGGAGGCACCAGAGAAGCCCGCCCAGACTGCCCGGGCGACGCTGCAGAATGAGGCAGCGGCCGTCGTCATCCTCGACGATCACCCGAACCACCGGTAGAGGGCCCGCTCCCATCGCCGCCTCCGCGTTCGCGCGACCGTGCCGGGGCTTGCGCCCCGGCACGGAGACAACGGCTACTTCTCGATGAAGCTCTTCATCCTCCGCACGCCCTCCTGGATGTTCTCCTCGGAGGTGGCGAAGGAGAGCCGCACGTACTCGTCGGTCTCTCCCGGGAGCTTCCGACCGAAGCAGGTCCGAGGGAGAAGCGCCACGCCGGCCTCGTAGAGGAGTTTGTCGCACAGCTCCCCCGCGCCCTCGAGCCCGAGGTTCTTGCACGCCGCGGTCACGTTGGCCATCACGTAGAAGGCGCCCCCGGGCTCCTGGCACTTCACGCCCTCGATTCCGTTCAGGAGTTCGGCGATCATCTTGCCGCGCGCCTTGAAACGTCCGGCCATCATATTCGCCTGCTCCTGGGAACCCTCGATCGCGGCGACGCCGGCAAGCTGGGTGAAGGTCGCGGTGCAGGAGTGGAGGTTCGTCTCGATCCGCGCGAGCTGGGTGATGAGGTCCTCGCGCGCGACGCCGAAGCCCATGCGCCAGCCCGTCATCGCCCAGGTTTTCGAGAAGCCGTCGATGACGACCGAGCGCTCGGCCATGCCCGGCTGCTGGAGGATGGAGGCGAACTCGCCCTCGAAGACGATCTGCGAGTAGACCTCATCCGCGAGAACCCAGCAGTCGTTCTTGATCGCGATCTCAGCGATGGCGGCCATGTCGTCCGCGGAAAGGCATCCGCCGGTCGGGTTCTGCGGGCTGTTCAGAACGATGAGGCGCGTCTTCGGAGTCACCAGGCGCGCGAGTTCCGCCGGGTCGTAGCGCCACGAGCGCTCCTCGAGGAGAGGGGCCGGAACCGTCTTCGCGCCGATCCAGTCCGCGACGGACTCGTAGATCGGATAGCCCGGCGACGGATAGACGACTTCCTCACCCGGGTTCACGAGGGCCATCATCGCGGAGAAGAGGATCGGCTTCGCGCCGGGCGAGACCACGATCTGCTCGGGCGTGACGTCGAGACCCCGGGTGCGCTTCATGTAGCCGACGATGGCATTGCGGAGCGCTGGAAGGCCCTGCGAGGGACCGTAGTGGGTCTCATTGCGGGCAATGGCGTCCATGCCCACTTGCTTGACGTGCTCGGGGGTGTCGAAGTCCGGCTCACCCAGGCCGAACGACACGACGTCCTTGCCCTCCGCCTTCAGCTTGTTCACCTTGGCAAGCACATCGAAAGCGGTCTCCGTGCCCAGACGACTCATGCGGTCCGCGAG
>CAZCER010000264.1:0-5102 GCA_964497385.1 uncultured Armatimonadia bacterium
CGTTCCTGCCGGTGAGACCATCCCAGTGGCGCCGGCGTTCCTGCCGGTGAGACCAGGCCCGTGGCACCGGCGTCCCTGCCGGTGGACCCAACCGCGCAGGACCCTCGCCCTCGGCGCGCGAACACCCGTCACACCCCAACCCGTGAAGGGACCTGAGTCCGTGCGCCGAGGCATCGACTACCACATACACCTCTTCTACCAACGCTGCGCCAATGACACGATGACGATGGAGAACGTGGTCCGGAAGGCGGAGGACCTGCACATGACCTCCATCGCCATCACTGACCACGTGAACCGCCCCGAGCAACTCGAGAACATGTGGCTCATCAAGCGCGACATCGAGCGGGCGGAGACGGACATCGAGATCCTCTTCGGGCTCGAGGTGAACTACGACGGCTGTGACGGGGAGTTCGTGCTGACGCCGGAGATCCGCGAGGAGTTCGGGTTCGATCTCGCGATCGGCGGGATCCACTCGGCCTACACGGACAGCATGGACCCCGTCGTGGTCACGGACATCCAGCACCGGCACCACATGCGGACGCTCGAGAACCCGCTCGTGGACGTCCTGGTGCACCCGTGGTGGTTCTCGAAGCGCGAGGCCGAGGCGCGGCCGCAGTCGTGGTGGGAGGCGCTCATCCGCGAGCAGCCCGACGACCGCATCGCTGAACTCGCGCAGGCGAGTCGGGCGAACCGGTCGGCGATCGAGGTGAACGCCTGCGCGATCTTCTACGCTCCGCAGTGGGGCTCTGGCTTCCGCGCCGCGTATGTCGAGTACCTGGCGCGCCTGCGGGACGCGGGGGCGCTCTTCTCCATCGCCTCGGACGCGCACGACATCACGCATCTGGGCACGTCGGAGTATGTGGAGGGCGTCCTCGCCGGGCTTCTTGTGCCGGAGGAGCAGATCTGGCGGCCGGCGTAGGGGCGACCGGGAACTGGTTCTCAGTCGGTGGTGTTGCGAGGGCCCGCATGGGGAAGGACGGTGGGTCCCCAACCGTCCCTGTCACCTGCGCACACCCATTTGCGGCTGAGTAAGTCAGCTCTGCTCGCCCAGTTCGCGCGCACGCTCGGTGGCGCCGAGGACGCAGCGGTAGACGATGGAGCGGAAGCCCCCGGCCTCGAGGCGTTCGAGCCCTTCGATCGTGGTTCCGGCAGGTGAGGTCACCTGGTCCTTGAGTTCGGCCGGGTGCCTGCCCGTCTCGATGGCGAGCTTGGCGGATCCGAGCACGGTCTGGAACGCGAGCTGGTACGCGGCGGCTCTGGGCAACCCGCAGCGCACGCCGGCGTCACCGAGGGCCTCGAGGAAGACGAAGACGTACGCGGGGCCGCTGCCGGAGAGACCGGTGACGGCATCGAGGAGATCCTCGCGGGGGGCTTCCCAGCTCACGCCGACCGCTTCGAAGAGCGCGCGCGCGGCGGCGAGGTCGTCCTCATCCGCGTGGCCGTTGCCGCAGTAGGCGGTGGCGCCCTCGCGCACGAGCACGGGTGTATTGGGCATGGCGCGCACGATGCGGCACCCGTTCGGGAGGATGTCCGAGACGGTGTGGATCCGGACGCCGGCCGCGATGGTTACCCAGAGGGGCCGCGCAAGGTCGAGGTCGCCGCGGTCGACGAGCTTCGCGAGGACCCGCGGCACGATGTCCGGCTTCACGCAGAGAACGATCAGGTCGGCCTCGGCGGCGACCTGTGCGTTGTCCTCGGTCACGCGGACGCCGAGGCGCTTGGCGAGCGCCTCGCGCCGGGGCTCTTTGGGCTCCGCGACGAGGATCTTGTCAGCGGGAACGCCGGCGCCGATGAGGCCGCCGGAGAACGCTTCGGCGATGGCCCCTCCGCCGATGAAGCCGATGGTCTTGCCGGAGAGTTGGGTCACTCGTCAGACTCCTTGGTCGCCACCGTGCGGTCGAGGCGCGCCCGTAGCGACGCAGGAGTGAGGCTGCCCTTCCCGATCGAGAGACACCCCTCGACGGCCTCGCTGACGTTCTCGAGCAGATCCTCGAACGTGTCGCCCTGGGTCGCGCAGCCGGGGACAGAGGGGACCTCGGCCCAGTAGCCTCCGTCGGCCTCCTCATGTATCCGGACCTTGATACGCATCGGGGATCACTCCTTGCGGTGGGCTGTCCGGCGCTTCGTCTTACCCCGAGTACGCCCTCTTGAGCACCTCGGACACCTCGGGCCGGGTGAACTCGGCGGGCAGGTCCTCGCCGGCGGCAAGGAGTTCTCGCACCTTCGTACCGCTCAGGAACACGTGGTGCTCCTTGCCGTGGGGGCAGGTCTTGCGCGAGACCATGCCGCCGCACGCGGTGCAGTACATGGCGTGGTCGAAGAAGAGAGGCGTGATGCCGATCTCCTCGGGGCTGTACTCGCCGAAGATGAGATGCGCGTCGAAGGTGCCGTAGTAGCTCCCGACTCCCGCGTGGTCGCGGCCGACGATGAAGTGGCTGCAGCCGTAGTTCTTCCGCATGATCGCGTGGAAGATGGCTTCCTTCGGGCCCGCGTAGCGCATCGCGGTCGGGAGCACCCGGAGAAGCGCGCGGTCGGCCGGGTAGTACCGGTCGAGCAGCACGCGGTAGCACTCCATCCGCACGTCGGCCGGGATGTCGTCGCTCTTCGTGTCGCCGACGATGGGGTGAAGCAGGAGCCCGTCCACCATCTCGAGGGCGCATTTCTGGAGGTACTCATGCGCGCGATGCACGGGGTTGCGGGTCTGGAACGCGACGACGGTGCGCCAGCCGAGTTCGTCGAATGTCCTGCGGGTCTCGGCCGGGTCGGCCCACCAGTCGGCGAACTCACCCCGGTCGCAGCGTTCGAGCACCGTGATCGGCCCGGCGAGGAGCCGGTCGCTCTCCGCGAACACGCGGGCCACGCCGGGGTGGCCCGCGGCGTCCTCGGTGCGGAAGACCTGCGCGGCCTCGCGGCCCTTGTCGCGTGTGAAAGACTCGGTCACATCGAGGATGGCGAGGCGCCTGCCCGCGCTGTCCACGAGAGCGACGCGCTCGCCGGCGCCGGCCGCCGAGCCGTTCGCGTCGCAGGTGACGGGGATGGTCCACGGGAGGCCGTTGGCGAGGCGGCCCGTGTCGAGGATGGCCTCGTAGTCCGCCTGGCCGACGAACCCGCGCAGGGGCGAGAACACGCCGACGCCGAGCATCTCGATGTCGCGCGCGGTCACATCGTTCACGGTGATCGCCGGAAGCCCGGCCGCCTCGGCGCGCAGGTCCGCCAGGGCATCCGCGGGGGCGAGACGGTTGACGAGTTCGCCGCCATGCGGGGCGATGCGCATCGGGGCGCCCTCGCGAGCGATGTAGCCGTCCCGCTCGAGGCGCGCGATCACCTTCGCGACGCTCTGCTCGACGGTCTCCTCGCCGGTCTTGCAGTCTACCTCGGGGTTGAGCGGGGCCTCGTAGGGGTCGTCGATGCCGGTGAAGCCCTTGATCTCGCCGGCGCGGGCCTTCTGGTAGAGGCCCTTCACATCGCGCGACTCACAGACCTCGACTGAGGCGTTCGCGTAGACCTCGACGAAGCTGCCGATGAGTTCGCGCGCTTCCTGACGGATCGCGCGGTACGGGGAGATGGCGGCGGTGATCGCGACGCCACCGTTGCGGGTGATGAGGTTCGCGACGAAGGCGATGCGGCGGATGTTGATGTCGCGGTCTTCCTTCGAGAACCCGAGGCCCTTCGAGAGGTTCTGGCGGACGACGTCGCCATCGAGGACCTCCGTGCGTATGCCGCGCCGCGCGAGCTGCCTGGTGAGTTCGTCGGCGATGGTGCTCTTACCCGAGCCCGATAGTCCCGTAAGCCAGATGGTGACGCCTCGATGTGTCATTGGTTGCTCCCACAAGACAACGCGTAGGGGCGGGTCACTGTGCCCGCCCATGTCAGGACAGAACGGCGGGCGGGCGCGACGGTCCGCCCACCCCCCTGGCGCCGGCGTCCCTGCCGGTGACCGAAGGAGACGCGGGCCGCGCCGTATCCGAGCGCCCGCCAAACCGCCCTATGATAGCGCTATCCTCGGCGCGGAGGCGAGCCCCCGGATGGGCTGGCCGATCATCTCCGGCGGGATCGGCAGCCCGAGACGGTCGAGCACCGTCGGCGCGATGTCGTAGAGGCTCGCGCCCTTCACCTCGCCGCGCGTCGGGTCGCGCGGATCCCGCATGACGAGGATCCCGTGCTGTGCGTGGTTCGCGTCATCGGGCCCGGTGTCGTTCTCGTCGATGAGGTACGTCTTGTGCCCGACGGTCCCCGCCGAGCGCCACCGAAGGTCCCCGAAGTAGACGATGAGGTCGGGCGGGACGCCGTGGAGTTCGCGGTAGGTCATCTTCGGGCGGAAGACGCGCGTTCCGAGCGGCCGGCCGGCGTGGTCCGTCATCGTGGTGAGCTTCGCGGTGAGTTCGGCGAGAAGCGCCTCGTAGTCGGAGACCTCGACGACCCCCTGCGGTTCGCGCCCGCGGACGTTCACGAACAGGCGCCCGTAGTAGCCGCCCTCGCCCCACACCCGTGTGCGGGACCAGTCGATCCACTCGAGGTCGAGCGGCGCGGGCGGGTCGGGCTGGTGGCTGAAGTGGAGGTAGCCCTCACGTTGGAGCCAGTCGTTCACACAGACGGCGCCATGGAGCGTTTGCGCACCGTGGTCCGAGACCATGAGCACGAGGGTGTCATCGGGGATGAGTTCGAGAACCCGGCCGATGCGCTCGTCGATATAGCGGTGGTAGTCGGCGAGCGCGGTCTCGTACCGGTGGCCGGGTTGGTAGGTGCGGTGGTCCTTGGCCGCGTAGCGCCAGAAGCCGTGGTAGAGCCGGTCGACGCCCATCTCGGCGAACCAGCAGAGATCCCACGGACGCGTGGTCAGCATGTGCTCCACGAGGTCGAAGCGGCGCTCCGTCATGTGGTACACGCTCCGGAGGAGCTGATCCTTGCCGTCGGTGCGGAAGTCATGCACATCGATCACGTAGTCGGGGACGACCTCGTCGATCTCGTGGCGGAGTTCCGGCGGGTGCGTGTAGTCGGAGTCCTTCCCCGGCGCCAGGAAGCTCGTGACGAGCCACCCGTCGAAGGGCTTCGGGGGGTAGGTGATGGGCACGCCGACGACGGCCGAGCGGAGCCCCTGGTCG
>CAZCER010000264.1:5112-7192 GCA_964497385.1 uncultured Armatimonadia bacterium
GTGGCTCCACGTTCGTGGAGTTCGCGACGACCATCCGGTCGTACGAGAAGTCCACCCGGTTGCGGAACCCGTAGATGCCGAGTTGGCCGGGGTCCCGGCTCGTCGCCATGCACATCCAGGCGGGGCAGGTGATGGGTGGGATGGAACTCTCGAGCAGCCCCCACACGCCTTCGTCCCGCAGCCGCCACGTGTTCGGGAGCGCCTCGCGCGATGCGTCGAACACGTACTGATGCGTGGCGCAGTCGAGGCCGATGATGAGGACTTTGGGCTTGCGGGACACAGGTATCAGATCCTGGCCAGTGGCACCGCCTGGCTGGTGGCACCGGCGTCCCTGCCGGTGGACCGCTCTTGTGGCGTCTGGAGCGATTATCGGCTCGGGGTGGGAGGGAGTCAAGGAGGGGAGGAGACGTCCGCAGGAATCCCCGCTGGCCGGCCGAACCCTGCCAATGATGGTGTCCAGGCGCTCGTTGCCTGCGCCAGATCTGGAGAATGTGGGGGCAATCACTGTGGACTTCCCGTTTGCGCGGCCCGATGACAAGTTCGCGGACTTCCTGGACAAGATCAAGGTGAGGGGCGTGCCTGACAAGGCTGACAGGACGCTCCTGAAGAGCTGCGGGTTCGGGAGCAGCTACCACGACACATTCCTGACCGTCCTCAGGTTCCTGGGTCTCGTCGACAAGGGGGTCCCGACCGACTACTGGAAGCAGTACCGTGCTCGCCCTGAAGCCGTCCTAGCAGAGAGGGTCCGCGCCTCGTACTCCGTGGTGTTCGACCACTTCGGCGGCGATCCGATCTCGGCTACGGACGCCGACCTGTGCAAGTACTTCACGGCGCATACGAGCACAGATCAGGACACGGTTCAGCGCATCGTGCGGACCTTCCGCACCTTGTGCGCGCGCGCGGCCCTGGCCCCCGGTGCCCCCGATGGGATGGCGGGGGCAGAAGCCGCGGCCGCGCCCCCCGGCCCCCGTCCGAGCCTCGTGGACACAGGCCATCCATCAGGTGCCGTGGATGGCCGAGGTGCGCCAGCCACCGTCGTGAACCTGAACATACAGCTTACGCTCCCAGCCACCGAAGACGCCGCGATCTATGACCGCTTCTTCGCCGCGATGCGCAAGCACCTGTACCCTGGCCCAGGGGGTAGTGGTGGCTAACTCGGTCAGACATTGGCTTGACTGCGCGAGCGCTTTCGAGGCAGAAGCGAGGTCGATCCTGGCGCTCCATGACGCTGCACCAGACCGGTCCATCACCCTTGAGGAGACCCGGCGGAAGCTAGTGGCCCTGTCGGCCAGCCAGGAGGTACTGCTCGACGAGGCGCTCCTGTGCATCAGGACTGGGGTCTACCGCGCTGCGTTCGTGGCCGCCTGGGCGGCGTTCATGGATGCGCTGGAGGACAAACTCGTCTCCGACGGTGGTCGTCGGTTGTGCCTTGAATACCCAGACTGGGGAACGTGCGGCTCCGCGGACGCACTTCGCGAAGCCAAGCCGGAGCATCAGATCATCGAGGCGGGAAGGAAGCTCGGCCTGTACACCAAGGCGACGATGAAGACGCTGCATGGCCACCTATCCAGCCGAAACGACTGCGCACATGCGGGAGGAAGGCAGCCAACGCTGAACCAGACGGTCGGGTTCGTCGACTTCGTCCTGGAGCAGGTGGCCGACTTGTCCGGCAAGTCGCTGTGAGGGCACGCACCGCTCAGTCCGCGGGTCCCGCGTCGGCGCACCTTGCTTCTACGGAGCGCCGACCACCCCTACAGCGCATCCCACAGATCATCGACCGTCTTCCCCAGAAGACGCAGAACCAGACGTATGTGTTGGCGAGCGATCACCGGCCAGTTGGTGTCCACCACATAGGGTTGTCCGCTGTAGAGTTCAGGGTAGCCGGGGATCTCGTAGATGTGGTGTGAGCCTTGGACGCGTACCGCCGTGATCCCCAGCGTGCGCAGCGCCCTGATCCACCGCTCCGGAGTGAGCGCCGGCAGCTGGGTGCCGCGCTTCTTCGCCATTCCCCGCCCCCTCCTGCCAGCTAGAACCCCGGCCGGAAATGGCTGGCGAGGGGAAGTTGGGAGATTTCCGAATC
>CAZCER010000265.1:0-5169 GCA_964497385.1 uncultured Armatimonadia bacterium
CTGCGTACGACATGACGCGCCTCGGTGAGTGGCAGCTCCTCACGTGCGAGTTCCGCGCGCCTGAGGCCGTCGTCTCCTGCTGGCTCGCGCTCGCGAAGGGCGCGGGCGGCGCGATGGAGATCGACGCGTGTCTCGATGACGCGCGCGTCGAGGAGATCGACCATCTCTCCGTCCTGGACCGGTACCGGTTGGACCCGATCCCGCCGACGCTCGAGGCGACGCGCGGCGTACACCCCAGGCTGTTTCTCACGCCGGAGCGGGTCACCGAACTGCGCGCCGCGATCGAGACGACGCACAGGCGCCTATGGGAGGAGATCCGCTCGGAGGCGGACGCGGCCGCCGACAAGGGCCCACCAGAGTACATCCTCGAGGACTCCTACAGCGGCGAGGAGCAGCTCTGGCAGCGCGATGTCGGGAACGTGATGCCCGCGCTCGCGCTGGCGTGGCTCATGACGAGCGACGCGAAGTACCTCGACGCCGCGCGCGACTGGGCCCTCGCCTCGTGCGGCTACCCGACCTGGGGCCTCGGCTCCATTGACGGCATGGACCTCGCCGCCGGGCATCAGCTTCTCGGCCTGAGCATTGTCTACGACTGGTGCTATGACGACCTCGGCGACGAAGCCCGGGCGACGATCCGTGAGACGCTCGTCCGGCGGGCCGGAGCGATGTTCGAGGCGGCGGTCGGCGGGAAGGTCTGGTGGCGAGACGCGCTCCTCCAGAACCACCTCTGGGTGAATGTGTGCGGGATGTCGGCGGCGGGCTTCGCGCTCTGGGACGAGACCGAGGACGCGGACCTCTGGATCGGCTACCCGCTGGATCGCTTCCGCGCCACGATGGACGCGCTCGGACCGGACGGCGCGAGCCATGAGGGCGTCGGATACTGGCAGTACGGCGCCGAGTACCTGATGAAGTTCGCGCACCTCAGCAGGGAACTCCTCGGGGAGGATCTGCTGGCCCGAACCGAGTGGTGGCCGAACACGGCGGCGTATTGCGCCTACCTCATGCTCCCCCGCAACACTTGGGTGGGGTGGCAGAGCCTCGTGGACATCGCGGACTGCCCCCGCTCGAACTGGTACGGGCCGGACCACATCCTGCGCGGCCTCGCACGAGAGTACGGCGACGGGCACGCCCAGTGGCTCGCGGAGGAGATCGACGAGGCCGACATCGAGGCCGCGAGCGCCCGCTGGCTGAACCTGATCTGGTACGATCCCTCCGTCGCCCCCGTCCCACCCGACGACCTGCCCACGCTCCGATGGTTCGAGGACATGGGCATCGTCTCAGCGCGCTCCGGCTGGTCGGGCGACGAGTCGCTCGTGGTCCTCAAGTCCGGCCCCTTCATTGGACATGAGGCCATCGAGGCGTTCGACTACGACCCCGGCGGCGGGCATGTGCACCCGGACGCGGGGCACTTCGTGATCTTCGGAGACGGCGAGTGGCTCCTGCGCGACGATGGCTATCGCGCGAAGTGGACCGGCCAGCACAACACCCTCCTGGTGGACGGCAAGGGGCAGCTCGGCGAGGGTGACTACTGGTTCTACGGCGGCGCGTGTCTCTCGGCCCGGGCGCGGCCAACCGTCACGCGCGTTGAGAGCGGCCCCGACCTCGACCGCATGACGGCCTCCGTGGCCGACGCCTACCCCGATGACCTCGGCCTCCGTCGCTTCGATCGGACGCTCCTGTACCTGAAGCCGAACGTCCTGGTGGTCCTCGATGAGATCGAGGCAACGCCCGGCAGTGACCTCGAACTCCGCTTCCACCCCGAGGCCACGTCGTGTGAGCGATCCGGTGAGGCGTTCCTCATGCGCGGTGAGCGCGCGACGCTCCGCCTGGAGGTCCTCACCGCGGTCTCGGACGTCACTGCGGGGGATGTCCAGGGCGAGGACCGCTCCGGCGACGCCTTCAGCATGTACACCGTCCGCGTGCGCCGAGCTGCACCCGACGGTGCCTGGCGGAACGTCACAGCGCTCTCCTGGGCGCCGGCCGAGGAGCAGCCGCCTGCTGTCACTCATCGCGTGGACGGCGACACCTCGGTCCTCACCGTCGGTGAGCGCGAGGTGCGGTTCGAGTGGGGAGGGTGAGGGGCGAACCCCCGAAGAACGCTCGCTCCAGGCCGGCGGTGTGATCCGGTTCGCAAACCGCGCGGTGCTGACGAACCTCCGCGGAGTGCTCGAGTTCATCCGCGAGGCCCTGACCGACTGAGCGAAGAGACCAAGAGGGGCCCCTCACCCTCCCCTCTCCCCGCAAACGCTTCGCGCGGGGAGAGGGCAAACAAGGCGCTTCGCGCGGTGGAGCGCTGGCCGGGTGTCCTCGGTTAGGCGGCCCGTCTCGGGGCGCGCAGAGCGGGGTATCGTCCCCTCCCCGCGCGAAGCGTTTGCGGGGAGGGGATAAAGGGGAGGGGCGCCCTATGGTCTCGTTGGTGGTCGCTTAGGCCCCGTCCGCCTCGACGATGGCGATCTCCCCCGTAGAGGTCGTGGACGCGGATTTGCCCTCCCCGCGCCTACCGTTCGAGGTGTTGAGAATCCGCTCCCAACGCCTCCGTGGGCGGCACGGTCACCCCCGCCTCCGCGTCGGGAAGCCGTTGGCGCACTCTGACAACGCACTGGAGGCGTCGAGTGGGGCATCGCGAGGCCCGAGCGACGGAGCCTTTCAGCATCGGAATCGCGTCCAGCGCACTGATTGGCCGAGGGCCTTTGGTGCTGCGTGCCGTGCCCGGCTATGGGCCATCTGACGAACTGGGGATGGAGCCCTGCCCGGTCAGGACGAGGAAGTCATGCCTGGTCACAGTGCGCGTTGGCGTGACGAACCAGCCCCAAGGACGGCCCACGTCCAGCCCGTGAAACGCGTCGAGTTGGGCCCGGACGGCCGGAGTCAGTTCGACAGCGCTCTCCTCGTAGATCGCGACATCACCGAGGTCGAGTGTCCAGGGATATGAGTCGGCGTCGTTGGTGATGTCGGGCAGCGGCTGATCTCGCGCTTCTGACATGATCCGCGCGTGGGCGAAGACGCCGAAGGCCGACGCATAGAAGCACAACCAGTCGCCGGCTCGCATGTCGCGCCTGCATGGGGTTCTCTCCGCGAAGGCATACTTGCCCGCGGCGAGCAGGCGTCCGATCTCCTCGAGTGGGGATCGGCGACCCTTCCAGCGGACAGGCGTCATGTAGTGGCGGGGGCCTCCCGCTTCGCCGCAGAGGGCCGGCTTGGAGGGCGGCGCCACCGATGGCTGAGACAGGTCGCGCTCTCCTTCCTGCGCCACGAGAGATGCCATCAGATCCACTGTCGGATCGACGCGAGGCCCCGACGGGAAGAGCACATCCACGATGGCGCGGTGATCCATGTCGTACTGCGTCGCCAAGTCGGCAAGCGATAGAACTGAGTCCACCGACGCGATCCGGAGTTCAGTCAGCCGGTTCTCAGCCACAATGGCGTTCTCCAGCTGGGTAAGCGACGCATCCGGACGACCCACCACGTACAGACCAACTCTGCGATCTGCCTGTTCTATTCGCCCTGCGGAGATCAGCTGGTTCACGTAGTTCAGGAGGGTCGCCGTCTGGATCGTGTAGGCGTCTGTCGTCTTGACTTCCACGACTATGTGCGCGCCGGTGGGCGACACCCAGTGTCCGTCGTACCCGATCGCCCCTTGCCGCCCGGCGTAGCGCCCATACGCTACCGTGAAGCCCAGGATCTCGCCCACGCGGTTCACGAGGTCCTGCAGCGCGCGGCAGTACTGCGAGCCAGACTGACGCAGGCATGTCTCCACATAGTCCCGGAGCAGCCCCGTCTCTCCCACCTTCTCGCGCAGGTAGGTGCGGAACCTGCTACTCGCGCAATCCTCGGAGTCGGAGTCGTCTAGCACACCGACGAGGCTCAGTAGGTCATCCAGGTTCAGAGCCATTCGCGCACCCCCAGTCCGGGCCTGTGCGACCCTCTCAGATGGCAAGGTCTTCGTCCCGCGCGTAGAACGGACCTCCACACCCCACAGGCTGCAGACCGAGCGACCAGCGAAGCGAGGACACACCCCCCGCCAGACTGGGGCGGTAGAGGCGGCGGGGCTTCGTGGCGCCGGCGGCGAGGGGCTGCTGAACCGCGACGCCCTGTCAGGCCGGGCTTGCGTTGGGCCGGATAGGGTCCCACCGTCCTGCCGGACGGTCCCCCCTATGCGGCCCCTCCAGAAGGCACGGCGCTCCGCCCCCGCCCTACACCACCTCGATGGTGGACGGCGGCTTGGTGGCGATGTTGTAGGTCACGCTGACCACGCCGGGGACCTCGGAGCTGAGCCGCCGGCCGAGGGTGTCGAGCTTCTCCCATGCGAGGTGCGTCGGCGTCGCTTCCCGGGCGTCCACGCTGTCCCAGCAGCGGACCTCGATCTGCTGCCCGAACTCGCGCTTGCCGTCGCGCATCCCGGTCACGCGGTCCTCATGGAGGATCGCCATGTACTGGAAGGCCGGGACGCCCTGGAGTTCCTCCTCGACGATCGCCGTCGCCTTGCGCACAGTCTCGAGTTTCTCCCGCGTGACCGCGCCGATGATCCGAGCGGCGAGCGCGGGGCCAGGAAACGGGATGCGCTTGAAGGCGGCCTCCGGGAGACCGACGGCCTGGCCGACCTTGCGGACGCCGTCCTTGCGGAGCTGGATCAACGGCTCGAGGATCCGGTACCCGAACGCCGCCTGCGGGTCGATCCCGAGTTGCTCGAAGACATTGTGCTGGCGCTTGATGCCCGCGACCGTCTCATCCACATCGGTGAGGATCGTCCCCTGCAGAAGGAACTTCGCGCCGCTCTCGCGCACAAGCCGGCCGAAGACGTGCTTGTAGAATGTCTGGGTGATCGCTTCGCGCTTCTCCTCGGGATCGGTGATTCCGGCGAGCGCGGCGAGGAACTCCTCGCGCGCGTCCACAAGTTCGACCTTCACCCCCAGGTCCGCGAACATCGCGACGACCTTCTGGGGCTCCCCTTCGCGCATGAGGGCGTTGTCCACGAAGTAGGTCTTCAGCCGCTCGCCGAGCGCCTTGTGGCCGATCATCGTGACGACGCACGAGTCGACGCCGCCGGAGAGCGCGTTGATCGCGAGACCGTCACCAACCGTGTCGGCGATGGCCCCCGCCTGTTTGTCGATGAACTGGGTGGTGTTCAGTTCGCTTGCTTTGATCTCGGTTGGCATGCTCTGTCTCCCT
>CAZCER010000265.1:5269-7192 GCA_964497385.1 uncultured Armatimonadia bacterium
GCGAAGTGCTGCAGTTCACCGGCGCCGCCGCTTGCGATGACGGGGAGGCCCGTCGCGTCCGCGACGCCGCGCGTGAGCGTGAGGTCGTAGCCGGTCAGCACGCCGTCGGTCGCCTTGCTCGTCGGCAGGATGCGCCCGACGCCGAGATCCGCCATCTCCCGTGCGAACGCAATGGCGTCCTTGCCGGTCGGGGTGCGGCCGCCGTCGATGTAGACCTCGCGCTTCGAGGGAAGGGAGTCGTTCGCGTCGGCGTCGATCGCGATGATGATCCGCTCCGACCCGAAGCGCGCCACCGCCTCGCCGACCATCTCCGGATCCCGGTAGGCGGCGCTCGAGATGGACACCGCGCTCGCCCCGGCCTCCAGGGCGCGGATCACGTCATCGCAGGTGCGGATTCCGCCGCCCAGCGTCAGGGGGACGGCGACGGCCGCCGCGACCCTCTCGACGAGATCGAAGACGGTCTGCCGGTCCTCGACGGTCGCCGTAATGTCGAGGAACGCGATCTCGTCCGCGCCGCCGTCCGAGTAGGCCTTGGCGGCCTCGACGGGGTCCGCGGCGTCGCGGAGTTGCACGAAGTGGACGCCCTTCACCACCCGCCCCTCACGGATGTCGAGGCATGGGATGACGCCGATGGGTTCCACGGTCACTCACCTCTCAGGGACGCCGCACCGCGCGCCCGTAGTGTGGGGTACGGGACAGGCGGTTCGCTGGAGACGCGGGAGGGCCCTCCCGAATGGGACCACGGAGCGGCGGTCGGGACCGGGACGCACGGCGGGAGGATGGGGACAAGGGTCTTGCGAAACGTCTCCACGTGGGCGAACGGCCGCGCCGCGCTGTTGGACAGGCCTCTCACGGCGCGCGGGAGACGCTCGCGAGGCCTCAACCGGATCGTCGCCATCCCGGGCCGCCGCATCGGGAGGGACCCCAGCCGCAAGAGGGGACGACATGGCGCGCCAACGACCTGACAAGCGGGCCGTCGACTGGAAACGGAGCGCGATCGCGCTCTCGCTCGTCGTGTTCCCCGTCACCGCCATCGTGGGCGCGCTGGCGCTCTCGAGGCCCATGCCGGCGTCACAGAGGGTTCTCGGCGCGGTGGCGCTTATGGTGGTCGCGGTCTTCAGCGTGGCCGCGGGGGTGCTCGCGGGGAGGCTCTCACGACGATAGAAGCCGCGCCGCAGGGAGGCGCCCGAAGGAGCGAATCATGCACGCGAGAGGTCTCGTTTCGTCTCCGTTCCTGATTGGGGCTCTGCTCACGCTGGCTGCGCCGTGCCTCGCGGATGTGGTGGTCGAGCGAACCGGCCGCATCTCCGGCTTCGACATCGAGGGCGACGTCGTCTCCGTGGACGCGGGCCTGCTCATCCCGATGGAGGGCTGGGGCGAGATGCTCCGGCAGGAGCCCTCCGGCGTGTCGGAGTCGTCGAGCCCCCGGCCGGGCGTGTACACCTCGGTGGGGAGCATCCCCGTGGGGGAGGGGAGATTCGTCTACACCTCCGAGGTGGAGGTCGACGGCGCGACGGCCGAGGTGGAGATCGAGGTGCGCTCGGAGACCGCGCGCGCGATCGAGGGCGTGTACTACTGGGTGCACGTCCCGACGGCCGCGTTCGCGGGCGGCGCGTGCATCCTCAGCCTGAGCGATGGCGGAACGCGGGGGATCTCCCTGCCCGTCACTCCTCCGCCCGTTGACGAGAGACACATCGCCTCGGGCGAGGCGCTCGGCGTCCGGCTCGAGGCGCCCGGGGGAGACACCGTCGTCTCGCTTGCGTACGCGGACCCTCTCGGAATCAGCGTGCAGGACGACCGCGTGTACGGGGGCGGTACGTTCTCCATCTACGCGCCGATCCACCAGGGGACGCTCGGGCCGGGCGAGACGACGAAAGCCGCGATCACGATCTCGGTGGAGCACACCCCCAACCGCGATCCGGC
>CAZCER010000266.1:0-7158 GCA_964497385.1 uncultured Armatimonadia bacterium
TCCCCGGGCGGCTGGTTTGACAACGCGGGACCGGTAGGGCACCATCATGCAGCGTCGGGGGCCGCTCTCGCGCCCCTGACCCGTGTCGCCACCGACCCAGAGGAGGAACACAGGATGCCCCTAGTCCCGATGAGGGTACTGCTGGACCATGCCGCCGAGAACGGCTACGGCGTGGGCGCGTTCAACGTCAACAACATGGAGCAGATACAGGCCATCATGGCCGCGGCGGAGGAGACCGACTCGCCGGTGATCGTGCAGGCGAGCCGCGGGGCTCGCAGCTACTCGCAGGACGCGTATCTGCGGCACCTGATGCTTGCGGCCGCCGAGCTGCATCCGCGGATCCCGATCGCGATGCACCTGGACCACGGCAACGCGGCGTCGACCTGCAAGTCGGCGATCGAGCAAGGCTTCACCTCGGTCATGATGGACGGTTCGCTCAAGGAGGACGGCAAGAGCCTGAACGACTTCGACGGGAACGTGGCCGTGACGAAGGAAGTCGTCGCCATGGCGCATGTCGTCGGCGTCTCGGTCGAGGGCGAGCTTGGGGCCCTGGGCGGGATCGAGGACGGGCACGGGGCCGACGTCGACCCGACCGCGCACCTGACCGATCCGGATCAGGCCGTGGAGTTCGTGGAGGCCACCGGCGTGGACGCGCTCGCGGTGGCGATCGGCACGTCGCACGGCGCGTACAAGTTCACGCGCAAGCCGACCTCGGACATCCTGGCGATGGACCTGATCGAGAAGATCAACAACAAGCTCCCGAACACGCATCTTGTCATGCACGGTTCCTCGAGCGTGCCTGAGGAACTGGTGGACATCGTGAACCAGTACGGCGGCAACATGAAGAAGGCGTACGGCGTGCCGGTCGAGGAGATCCAGCGCGGCATCAAGCATGGTGTGCGCAAGATCAACGTCGACACCGACAATCGTCTCGCGATCACCGGGGCGATCCGTAAGGTGTTCGCGGAGACCCCTGAGAAGTTCGATCCGCGCGACTACCTGAAGCCGGCTCGCGAGGCCATGACGGAGGTCGTGAAGTCGCGCATGATCGCTTTCGGACAGGCCGGTCACGCGTCCGGGGTTCCGATCGTCACGCTGGCGGAGATGGCGGCGCGTTACAAGTAGAGTTCGCAAGCTGAATCCGGTTGGTTCGCGTCGAATACCAAGGCAGGTCGGGCGGGTCCCGGCCTGCCTTGTTTGGTGGTAGGATGATCTTCAGGGCGTGAGACGCCCGCGCGGATGGAGGTGTCCCAATGACGACGGCGGCCGCGAAAGAGCCACGGCTGTTGACGGCTGAGGAGCTGTTTCTCATGCCGGAAGATGAGCGTTGCGAACTGGTGAGGGGGCAGTTGGCGACTATGACGCCCAGTGGGTTCGCGCACGGGGACATTGCCGGTGCGATGCTGTCGGCGCTGCGCGGGCACGCTCGCGATCACTCACTCGGCCGGGTGGTCGGGACCGCCGCGGGGTTCGTTCTGTCGGCCGACCCGGACACCGTGCGCGCGCCGGACGTCGCGTTCGTCCGGGCGTCGCGGCTGCCGGCGGAGCCAATCACGGGCTATTTCCCGGGCGCGCCCGACCTGGCGGTGGAGATCGCGTCTCCCTCGGAGTCAGCCACCGACCTGGACGCCAAGGTGCAGGACTACCTGCGAGCGGGGACGCGGATGGTCTGGGTGATCCACCCGGCGCTCCGCTCGGCTCGCGTCTGGCGCGCGGGGGGCGAGACGACTTGGGTGGAGCCGGACGGGACGCTGGAAGGCGGCGAGGTGCTTCCGGGTCTTGCGCTCCCGCTAGCCGAGGTGTTTGCGGAGTGACCGACGGCATGGGCGAGACGCCTTCGGGCGACGGCCTGGTTCGGCTGAACAAGCTGCTCGCGCAGCGCGGAGTGGCCTCCAGGCGGCACGTCGAGCAGATGATCATCGAGGGCCGCATCCGTGTGGACGGCGTCCTCGCGATGGAGAAGGGGCAGAAGGCGCGGCCGGACGCCCGCATCGAGGTGGACGGGGCGCTTGTGGAGGCGCCGCCTCCGCCGGTGTGGCTCGCGCTGCACAAGCCGCGGGGCTACGTCTGCACCAAGGAAGACACGCACGACCGGCCGATCGTGATGGATCTCTTCCCGCCGGAACTCAAGCACGTGCACTCGATCGGCCGGCTGGACGGCGACGTGTCGGGGCTCATTCTGTTCACGAATCAGGGGGAACTGACGCATCGGCTGGCCCACCCGAGCTTCGAGATCGACAAGGTGTACCACGTGGAGACCACGCGCCCGGTGACGGGCAGGCAGGTGCGCGAGTTGGAGCGGGGCGTGGTTCTCGATGACGGGCCGGCGGCCCCGGCGAAGTGCCGGATCCTGGAGGCGCGCGAGGGGCCCGGGAGCCTGCTCGAGATGACCATCCACGAGGGCCGGAAGCACCAGGTGAAGCGGATGGTCATGGCGGTCGGAAACGGCGTCGCGCGGCTGACGCGCGTAACGGTCGGCCCGGTGCATCTGGGCGATCTTGAGCGGGCGCACTGGCGTCACCTCACGGAGGCCGAGGTCACGACGCTCTATGAGATGACGGGGCTCTCGCTGCCGTCTTCGGGGTCGTCGTCCTCAGCGCGCTCCGACGCCAGCGCGTGAAGGGCGCGCCGAACGACGCTGTCCGGGCTCTCGCCGCCTTCGGGCGTCCAGGTCGCCAGCCCGAGGACGAGCCGCAGCCCCTCGTGTGCGTCGACGGCGGCGCGGACGGGTCGCAGAGCGTCCTCAGAGGCGTCCTCGGAGACGCCGGGCAGCAGGGCCCAGAGCCGGTCGCCTCGAAATCGCGCGACCGATCGGCGGCGCTCGGGATGGTCCGGGTCCTCTTGGCCCGCCACGATCGCGCGCTCGACTCCCTTGAGCAGCTTGGCGGCTCGGGTCGCTCCCTGATCGCGCGCGTAGCGTTTGAGGCCGGAGAGCGTGGCGACCATGGAGGTGATGGGTCCCCGCCGGGCGCCCGGCATGGAGATGAGTCGGGCCAGCTCGTCGGCGGCCTCGTCGATGAGGTCCTGGTCGCGGATGGTTGCGTCCAGCGGATCCTCGGTCAAGACGGAGAACCACTCGTCCACCGCGTCGTCGAGTTCGGTCAGGAGCCCGCGGAGGTCGCGCTCGGTTCGCCACTTGTGCGAGAGGGCGGCGGCCAACTGGCGGATCTCGTAGGGGTGGAAGGGCTTGTTCAGGTAGAGAAGCCTTTGGGGGGGCGGCACGCGTCGGGCGATCTCGGCCGGGTCCACATCCGAGTAGGCTGTTACGATGACGATCTCAACGTGCGGATCCAGGGCGCGGATTCGCTCGGCGGTCTCGACGCCGTTGATGCCCGGGGGCATCCGCACGTCGAGAAACGCGATGGCGAACGGATCGTCCTCACCGGCTTCGCGGACGGTTTCCACGGCCTCCTCGCCTTGCCGGCAGGCGGTGACGCGGTAGGTGGCCGTCGGCGGTTGCGGAGCGTCGGCCCCGAAGAGGCGCGCGGACAGCGTGGACGCCTCATCGAGCGGCGGGCGGACCGATGAGAGGATCTCGCCCATGAGCGCCAGGATGGCGGCCTCGTCGTCGACGACCAGAACGCGGACGGCCTCGACAGTGGATTCCAAATGCTCGCCTACCTCTCAGGGACGCATGCTTCGCCCGCGGGGGCGAGATCGACGTGGAACCTCGCGCCTCGGCCGGGCCCGTCGCTCTCGGCCCAGAGACGCGCGCCCATTCCGGCGGCGGCTCCCGCGCACCAGTGCAGACCGATTCCCGCTCCTCCGCCCGGCTTGGTGGTGAAGCCTCTCTCGAACAGCCGAGTTCGATGGGACTCGGGGAACCCCACTCCCGCGTCCGACACGGTGAGGCGCACCACCGGTGCGTTCTCGGGCGCCACGACTCGGGCGGACACGGTCACCGCAGGGGCCTCGGCCTCGTTCGCGCCGGGGGCGTCGAGGGCTTCGGCCGCGTTCATGAGCAGGTTCGCGACGATGTGGCAGAGCGGGAGACGGTGGGCCGCAACGGGCGGGGCTTCTTGGAGACTCGAGTCGCAGTGGATGGGCGTCCTCTCCAGCGGTCCGCCGCGCGCCATATGCATGGCGTGGGCGATGACAGTCTGTAGTTCGACGCGCTCGACGGTCGGCCCTTGCTGAAGCTGAGCGGCGCAGTCGGCGAGAGCGGCGTCGACCTGACCGATTCGAGCGCCGATCTGGTCCGCGTCCTCAGTGGCCCGGTCGAGGAGGGTCGGCACGGAAAGGGAGAC
This sequence comes from uncultured Armatimonadia bacterium, assembly GCA_964497385.1. Lineage (GTDB taxonomy): Bacteria > Armatimonadota > Zipacnadia > UBA1398 > UBA1398 > CAZCER01. The sequence continues at coordinate 4,248 of CAZCER010000266.1, forward strand.
GTACCGTTCGAGCAGCGCGCGCCGTTCGTCGTCGGCCTCGGCCGAGGCGAGTTCGGCCGAGGCCTCGCGGAGCCTCGCCGCCTCGGCGTCGGTCAGGCGGGCCCTCAGGCGAGCCTGCACGCCGAGCATGGGGCTCAGGGCGTTGCGCACCTCATGGAGGACTCCGGACGCGAGTTCGGCCATGCCGGCGTAGTACGATCGTTCCAGTTCGGCGGCGCGCGCCGACTCCAGGTTGTCCATCATCTGGTTGAACGCGGCGGCGAGGGTCCCGATCTCGCCGCGTGGAGCGTCATGGATTCGCTCCTCGGGCCGGCCGGATGCGCCGATCTCGGTGACGCGGCGCGTGAAGCGGCTGAGGGGGCCGACGACGAGGCGTGAGAGAAGCCCGAGAATGGCGAGGAGCAGCACGGCCACCCCGAGCCCGAAGGACCAGCGGGCGGCCTGCAGAGCCTGGCGGCCGTGGGCGCTGATGCGTCGCTCGACGCTGGCTCGGATCACGACCGCGGGGTCGCCGAGGAGGTCGGACTCCACGCCGCAAACGTCGAGCCGATTCTCGTCGATGACGCGGTGCGCGCACGGCGCATGGGCTTGCTGGACGGCCTCGGAGGCAAATCCGTCGGGGTCGGCGAGCGCCTCGGCGAGGGGCCGCGCGGTGAACCGGACGTTGGTCTGCTCAACCAGGGAGGAAGTGAGCGCGTCGTCCAGCCTGCGGGCCATGATCAGCGTTCCGCGGCTCGGGCCTTCGTTGGAACTCGTGAGGATGGGGCGGGCGGCCAGGAGGAGCAGTCCCTCGCGTGACGCGTAGACGCCGTGAAGGGGGTTCTCCCCGCCATGCAGGCTTAGGAGCGGGCTGTCGGGGGGAAGAGCCGAACTCATCTCCACCGGCTCGCCCAGTTCCCTGCCGGTGCTCGGGTCGCGGGCGGTGCCCCAGACGAGGCGGCCGTCGACGTCGTAGAAGTGGATGAAGAGGATCGAGTTGTCACGGAACGTCGTGTCCGTGAGATTGCTCTCGATGTAGTCGGGGTCGCGAGACACGACGAAGTCGTACGTGTCGTCCCAAGCGCTCCAGTCGTTGCAGAAGAGGTCGAGATGCTCCGTCTCGCGCAAGACCGCCTCGACGCAGCGGCGATAGTCCCGTTGGGCCTCCGCGCGCTCGAGTTCCAGGAAGCCGCGCATCACCGTCACGCTCGTGAGCGCGAAGCTGCCAAGCGTATAGGCGCCGATGATGCACAGCAGGATCGTCAGCGTCTTGGCCCTCAGCGACATGGCGGGCGAGTCCTTCGCAGCGCGTCGAGAGAAGTCGTTCCACTCGATGAGTGTTCCACAGAATCGTGGATGGAGGCGACCGCGGACGAGGAACACTCTATTCGTAGGCCCGGCGCCGGAGATCTCGGCGCACCGCGGCTCGGGAGGCTCAACCAGCCTTGCGCACCGGTGATTCGAGCCAAGCCATCACAGCCTATGATCGCATCATAGCGCCGCACAGAAGCGCCATTCGCGCGTACGCGCGCACGCTCCTCCGGGAACCTGAGGACGCCGAGGACGCGGCGCAGGAGGCGCTGGTTCTCGCGCATCGCAAGCTCGAGGACCTGCGTGATGAGGCGAGCGCGCTTCCGTGGCTGCTCACGATCACCCGGCGCTGTTGCCAGGAGCTGAGCGAGAGGGGGGACGTTCAGAGCCGGCGGGCCGCGAACGTCGCCGACCTTGCACCGCTTTCGGACCTCGCCGCTCCCTCGGCTGAGGACCGCCTGGTCGAGTTCGCGGATGACGGTCCCACGTACGCGGCTCTTGCCGCTCTGCCGGTGCAGTACCGGCTGCCGATGGCCATGAAGTACGTGCATGGTTGCGGCTATGACGAGATCGGAGCCTATCTGGGGCTTGACCACACGCAGGTTGCCGAGCGCCTCCGCACCGGTCGCCGGAAGCTGCTGGGCGCCGACCCGACGCCGGCGGCGCGGGCGACGTGCGCGAACGTGGTCGATCTGCTCTGCGGCTACCTCGAGGGCGGCCTGTTGCTTGGTCCGGCGACCGAAGTCCGCGATCATCTCAGCGTCTGTACCGAGTGCGAGGGCCGTCTCGCCTCATTGGCGGGCAAGACCGTGGTCGGGCCCTCGAGGCTCGGCCAGTGGGCGGAGGCGCTTCGGTTGGAGCCGACGGAGGCGACCGTGCTCGCTCTTCGCGCAGACGTGCGTCAGGTGGGCCAGGCGGCGCTGGACAGAGGGCGTGAACTCGCGGCCGCCCGCATCCGGCGCCAACCGACGGACCTCGGCTGGCTGCTCGTGCGCGGGGCGCTGGGGCTGGAGGGCGCCGGCGGCCGCGGCGCGGAACGAGACGTCGAGGCGATCGCCGAGACGCACCCGTCGAAGGCCGCCGCCTGGACGCTCCTGCTCGAGGCTCTGCCGGAGCACGGCGCGGCGGGGCAGCGGCTGCGCGAGCGGCTGATCGCCTCAGGCGCGGCGGGGCCGGAGGGCTGCGGGCCGGAGCCCGCGGCCAAGGCGTTGGCTCTGGAGAGTCTCGCGGCGTCGCGGTGCAGGGCCGCGCGGGCGTCGTCCACGCTGGCGGACGAGGCGCTCCGGCTCGACGCGGCGTCCTGCTTTCCATGGTTGGCTCGGGCGGCGGCGCATGCGGCCCGCGGCGAGACCGACGCGGCGCTGGCGGCGGCGCTGACCGCGCTGCGGGCCTCGGCCGGACACGGGGGCCTGTGGCTTCGCATCCTGGGAGAGGTGCTGCTTCCTTTGCGGGAGGTCGTCCCGTGGCGCCTGGTGCGGCACGCGGAAGTGACGGCGGCGCGCTCACCGGGCCGCTCGGCGTCCTGGAGTGGACTCGCGGCGACCGCCGCTTCGGTGGGTCAGACGGAGCGCGCCCTGCAGTGTCTGTTGCGGGCTGCGGAGATGGGAGCGCGCCTCTCCGA
>CAZCER010000267.1:0-7157 GCA_964497385.1 uncultured Armatimonadia bacterium
CTCGTCCTCTTGTCCGGCGGCGCGTGCCTCGGCGAGGCGCACGTGCGCGGCTTCGAGGGAGTCCGGGTACTCGTTTAGGAGCAGCCCCCTCGCCGCGCGACCGCTCTCAGCCTGGTCCGGCCCGAACCGGCGCTCATCCCGCATCTCCAACCAGACGAGCCGGAGTGCGGCGGGAGCCGCCTTGGAATTCGGGAAGCGGTCGAAGACCTCCCGGGCCGCGCGCCACAGCCCGGCCGGGTCGACAGACCCATCGGAGTCCAGGAAGGTGGCGTGCGGGACCGCGATGAGCGCCAGCGCTTCTGGCTCGTCCTCCAGATACTGGACCAAACCGCCCGCCTGCTGGACCGACCCCGGGAGATCTCCCGAGCCAGCCGCGACGAGTCGCGCCAAGAGCCCGTAGTCGCCCCGCGCGTAGGCATCGAGAAGCCCCTCGCGCAGTATGTGCTCCAGAACCTCTTCCGGAAACACGCTCGGTATCCCGCCGCTGAACCCGTACCCCCGAGCCCACACGGCGCCGTGAAGCGCCGCCACCGAGAGCGGATACGGCTCCTCGGCATCCCCCACGGCTGCGGCCTCCGCCTGCAGGGCGTCGTAGACGTCGGCTAGCGCGTGCTCCGGTCCGGCGATGCACCAAAACGCCACCCGCGCCGCTCGCCCCACCCCGCTCTCGGCATAGCGCTGACCGAGGGCCTCCAGCCTGCGGGCGACATCCTCCATGTCGCACTCGGCGGGAACGAGCATGTCGCCCCTCGCCGTGGGCAAGGCGGGATACAGAACGAGAGCGAGTTCGGCGAAGGGCAAGTACCCCGACTCGGGGCACTCGCGAACGATTCGCTCCATCAGCGGCACAGGGTCGCGCCGGGGCTCATGGGACATGAGTTCCCGCAGGGCCCCGGCCTCCGCAATCAGGATCGCCGCCCGTTCGTCCTGCCGCGCCCGCTCCTCTTCCGGCGTGAGCCCGGGCCTCGGGTCGGTTGTTGCAAGCAGCCTGGCGAATCGGTCCTCCTCCGCGCGGCTGCGTTCGGTGCGCCACGCCGCGGAGGCCGCTTGCTCGGCGACCTTCGTCGCCTTCGCCTGCGCGTCGCATCCGTACATGAACGGTATCTCGATCGCGTACCGCTTCATGCGGTCTGTTGCGCCGAGGTGACCGAGCGCCTTGAGCAGCACCACCAGCCCTTCGACCTCAATCTCGGTCTGCCGGCGCGGGGCCGCCCACGCGTCGTACGCGGCGCAGGCCGCGTACGCGTCCAGCCCTCGTAGCGCAGTGGCAAGTTCGCGAAGCGCCGTGTCGTTGTCCGCGGAACCCGTCGCGTACAGGTTCGCGAGCCACGTCGGCGTCTCCGGCCCGATGGCGCCCAGATCACAGCGATCGGACCACTCCTCGTCGGTGAGCCTCGTGAGGTGCGGTTCCGCGAACTCGTGGTAGCTGCCCACATACCCGAGCACCGCGTAGCAGCGGTCTTCGGTCTGCATGACAGCGACCACGGGATGGAACGGCCCGCTCGCCACGTGCAGCACCTGACCCGTCTCCGAACTCGTGCAGACATCGGCAACGGTGAGCGGGGAGTCGTACGGAAGGCGCTTCATCCACTCCGCGAACTGCTTGATCTGGTAGTTGGCCCACGACCAGTCGCGGCCCGACACCATGTCCTCGGCGCAACGGGCGAACATGCGCGCCTTCGTTTCCAACTCGACGAGAGCACCCGGGGCCCGCCCCTCCACCCCCGCGTCCGCGAGCACCTTCCCGAGCGCCGCGCACGTGTCGGCGTACTGGGCGAAGAACCCCGGGTTCGGTTCCACGATCCCGGGCGGCGCGCCCATGGTCTCGCCGAGATACGAGTACGGTTGGGCGCCGTACAGAAGGTAGTTGTGCCGGAGGTGGGCCCAGCTCGTGAGGCAGCAGTTGAGTTGCTTCAGGTCGTACGCCGCGCCACCCGCGAAGTCGGGCGCCCCCTCCGGCCGCTCGGAGAGCGTGCTGAGCGTCGCCATCCAGTCTCCGTAGACTCCCTCGAGCGCCATCTCCTCACCGAACGACCGCGCGATCGCCGGGACTTGCGGGAAGTCGGAGGCAGCCTCCGCCAGGAGTCGGTTGGCGGTAGGGTCGCCAAGCGCCGCGGCGACTTCGAGTCCCATAGGCAGTGAGCGGTGCGGGACGTTCGGCTCCGTAGTCTGAGTGAACAGGTCGGAGTCCGGAATGTAGTGCTCGCCGAGGACCGCCACGTTCCGCGCCGCCATCTCGGCCTTCTCCGGAACAACGAGGCGGTTCGAAATCCGCGTGTCGGGGTAGTCGCCCGTCGTCAACTCGCGGAGGAGCGGCGCCATGTCGGAGAGCGCCTCGGCGCCCCATCCCTCTCCGTACACGGCCGTGCAGGCGTCCAGCAACCGCCCGAGGCCGATGGTGTCCACCGGCCCGGTGAGCGCCGTCCGAAGGGCCGCGATGCGGTCGTACCGCTCTCGCAGACCATCGCCATCACGAAGCGCGAGCGCAAGAAGGCAAGCCTGGCGAAGGCCCGCTTCGTTGTCTGCCTCGACAGCGAAGCACCGCCTTGCGAGATACTTCGCTCCCCGGAAGTAGGGTGTCAGAACCGGATGATCCGCGTAGAAGCCGCGCGGCGTGTATTGCGTGTAATCCTCGCCGGGGTAGGGCTCGGCTTCGGAGTGCGCGAGCACCTTCGCGACCTCGGAACCAACCTCATCCGCGATGTCCGCCTCGGGGGTCCACTCGGCGTCGAGCAGCTTTCGCGTCACCCCGAGCATGGCGGCGTTCGCCCGCAGTTCGGGCGAGTCACCCCGCGCCCGCAGCCGAGCGACCGCGTCCTGGAGCCCCGCGACCAGCTCCAGCATCGCCCGAGCGAGCACCTGCTTCTCCGTCGAGGTGACGGCCTCGCGGTGCGTCTCGTACCACAGATAGAGCATGACGTCCGACGTGATGTAGCCCGGCTGGCCGCTCAATTCGAGTTCGTAGTAACAGCGATAGAGGTCTGTGCTCGAGACGTCGGGCAGAACCACCAGCCCCTGCTCTGCGAGCCGGTCCTCCACGTCAAGAGCCGTCTCCGCGTGGCGTAGGATGGAGCCCAGATTCTCCGGCTTGCCGAACAGCCGCTCCGACTCCTGCGCCCATCCACCAACCGTAGCCATCAGCATAGTCAGAACAGCGGCGCGCGAGATCATCCGGCATCCCCCTCCGCGGTCAAACATCCGTCTACGTGTACGGTCCCGTTCCTGCCGCCCCACAGCCCCTTCTGCCCTCGCCACGGGAGTCCTGCGATCCAAGAGCGGGTGCCGTGCTTGCCGGCGCCCCTTCGCCGGCACGGCAGGAGACAGGGCGGCCCGCGTTCCGCAGTACGGCCCATTCCCCTCCCCCCGTGCTACCATGCCTCTGACTTCAGCTTTCGGAGGTGCGCGATGCGTCGCCGTATCGGATCCGCCGCTCTGGTCCTCCTCTTTGCCTGCGCCGCACCGGTCCTCGCCGGCGTTGAGTTCGCGCCCGAGAGCGGGGCGCTGCGCGTGACCGGCGCCGGGGGGGCGGAGGTGCTCCGCTCCGGCGCGGAGGGCCTCTGGCGCGCCGAGTTCCTCGATGGCTCGGCCGTCACCGCGTCCGACGTGGTCGCCGCCGGTGGCTTCCGGCGTGAGGAAGCGGGCGGCGCCGTCCGGCTCACCTACGACCATCCCGCGCTCAGCGTGGTCGTGACGATGGGTGGCGATGGCGAGGCGACCGATCTCCTGGCCGAGGTCGCGGTGCGTCAGGGCACGCTCCTCCGGCTCGATGTCCCCGCGACGCTTCGGTTCGACGCCCGTCAGGTGGAGCGCTTCATCTCCCCCATGAACGGGAACGAGTCCGTGGGCGCCGCGTTCCTCGGGCCCTTCTTCGAGGAGCAGTCGTCGACCGATCCGGCCGGCTGGGCGCCACAGCCCTCGGGCCCGAGCGGCTACGAGACACTCTTCGGGGGGCGCCTCGAGCAGCGCCTGGACCAGGACCCGCCCGTCGCTCTCTCGGTCACCACCGAGGGCGCCGCGTGGCTCGGTCCGGAACTCGGCGCCCGCGTTGGTCAGGCCACGGCCGTCGTGAACCGCCCGCCCGCTGAGGGGCAGGCCGACCTGGTTCTCGTCGACTCCTCGAACGGTCCGTGGCTCTCCGCCAAGCACCTCGGGGCGGGCGGCGTCTTCCGCATCGGGGGCGGTGTGGACGCGCAGACAGCGGACCTCGCGCGCGCGGCGGTCGTGGCGTCGGTCGAGCGGCTTGTCGAGCGGGCCGAGCCTGGCGCGACGGTCGCGGTGCTCTCGCTCAAGCGCGGCCCCGCTCAGGGCGGCTGGACCTCCGTGAAGGTCGCCGACTGGGTCTCCGCGCTCGCGAACTCGCCGGTCCTCGGGCAGCGGGGCGCGAAGGTCGTCGAGGTTTCGAGCCCCGATGCGATGATGGTAGCGCTGGCAGGCCCCGACGCGCCCCTTGTCGTCCTGAACCCCTACGGCGAGTGGGCGCCTGTGCCCGATGGCGCCGAGATGGCCAAGGTGGTCGCGGGGATCCGCTCCTACGCCGAGGCGGGGGGCAACTGGTTCGAGGTCGGTGGGTACCCCTTCCACTACGCGCTCCGGCCGCTGCGGAACCTATCGTACGAGACGGGCTATCCCGCCGGGTTCGCGGACTTCCAGCACCTCGAAACGACCGCCGGAAACGTCTCCGTGTACCGTGTCGCCCCGCGCACCTGGCAGGCCTGGGACGCGGCGCGCGATCCCTCGGCGTGCTTCGTGCCGGGCAGCCTCGCGCATGGCCGAGATGATGACGGGCCCTACTGCCGGCGGTCGTACCAGACCTGCGTCGAGACGGGCGCGACCTGGACCGCTCCGACCGTGCGCATCGCGATGGACCTCGATGCTCTCACCGCACTGAAGCGCTACACCGAGGAGAACCGCCTCGCGGCGCCACTCGAACGCAAGATGATCGCCGACGTGCTCGAACGCTTCCGGCGGAGCGTCCTTGTCTATGTGAACGGCTCGGCGCGCGAGATGCTCGCGGCGCTCGACCTTATCCCCGCGCCGGCGCTGATCCACACGGCGACGTACCTGCGCGGCGGCTTCGACAAGCAGTACCCTGACCATCTCCCTCCGCGCCCCGACTTCGGCACACCGGGCGAGTTCAAGGCCGTGATCGATGGCTGCAAGGAGCGCGGGCATCTCTTCATGCCCTACACGAATCCGACCTGGTGGTGTGATGACCCGCCGGGGCCGACGTTCGTCGCCGCCGGCGACGCGCCCCTCAGCGTGGGCCTCGATGGCGAGCCCTACCGCGAGGTCTACGGCACGAACCCCGGCTGGACGACGTGCTTCTGGCACCCCGCCGTTCGGGCCGCGAACCGCGAGACGGTGCGGCAGTTCACCGAGGACTACCCCGTCGATGTGCTCTTCCAGGACCAGTGCGGCGCGCGGCGGTCGGTGTACGACACGAATCCCGCCGCGCCCGGGCCCGCCACCTACACCGAGGGGCTCCTCTCCATGCTGCAGGAGGACTGGCTTCGCGCCCCGCTCTCCACGGAGGCGGGCTGGGATGGCGTGGTCCCCTACGAGTCGCAGCTCTGCGGCATGAGCTGGATGCTCGTGCCCACGCAGTACGCCCCCGAGTGGCGCGTGCTCCTGCGTGACCGCTACCCAGCCGGCACGTGGGAGCCCTTCCCGGTCGCGCAGGCGATCGCGCACGGGTCGGCCGCGATGACCCACCACGATCTCGGCCAGTTCGCCACGAACCAGGAGGTCCTCGGCTGGACGCTCGGCCTCGGCTTCGGCCTCAGCTACACGACCTCACTCGGCGCCCTCGAGACCGAGGCGAACCGCACCTGGCTTCTATGGCTCGACGCGCTCCAGAAGTCCGTCTGCGCGCGCTACACGGGTGCGCCGCTCACGGCGTACGAGGCCGCCGATCTGGGCGATGCGCGCTGGGTGCTCCGGAGTGAGTACGGCGACCTGACCGTCTACGCGAGCACGGCTCCCGCTGATGCGGCGCTGCCCAACCGCGCCGATGTGGTTCTCGCGCCCTACGGCTTCCTCGCCGAGGCGCCGGGGATGCTCGCCGGGTGCGTCCGGAAGCTGGGCCCATGCGAGTCGACCGACCCGGCCGGGCTCTCCTTTGTGCGCGAGGACAAGGGCGACTCCGCGGAGTACACGGTCTACGCGCCCGAGCGCGAGGCTCTCTCCCTGCCTCTGCCCGACGGCTGGACCGGCGCCGAGGGAGTGAAGCTCGACGGGACCGGGATCGCGGCCTCTGCCGAGGGTGGCGTGCTGCGCATCGAGACACCCTTCCACGGTGATGAGGAGGCGCCCGCGCCGCCGGACGAACTCGCCGCGACGCCCATGGGCGACTGGCCGGATCCGTTCCGCTCGAGAGGCATCGGCGTGCTCGCCCTCAATAACGGCCCTCCCGGCTCCTGGTCGGAGATCAGCCCGCAAGCGTGGATAGAGGCGCTTGAGAACTCGGGGGCAATCCGCGAGACGGGCCTCTCGGTGGTGGCGATCCGTACGCCGGAGGAGTTCGCGCGGATGCTCATCGAGGGGCGCCGGATGTGGTTCGCGATCGTGAACCCTTACGGAGAGACATTCCCGACGGCCGAGGGGCTCGACGCGAAGCAGACGCTCGAAGCCATCCGCGACTACGTCCGCAACGGCGGCGTCTGGTGGGAGACGGCGGGCTACTCGTTCTACCGGGGCATGGCGCTCCAGCCGGACGGGACCTGGACGCCGGACAACCTTGGGCCATCGGGTCTCGACTCCTTCGGGTTGGGCACGGTCGGCGATCCGGTGGAGGCGCCCGCGGTGTCCGTCCACGTCACTGAAGCGGGCCGCGCGATGCTCTCCGAGGAGATCGCCGCCCTTGTCGACGCGACGCCCGCCCGCGCGAACCGGGCCTCGACCACGCGCCCCGGCGGGCCCACGAGCGTCGCTCTCGTCGCCTCCGCGAACCGTGACTACATCACCGGCCACCAGCTCCGCGGCTGGGGCTGGCTGTTCCGCTTCGGGGGCTTCTGGCCGCCGCCCGAGGTCGCGCCGGGCGTGGTCGCCGACGTGCTCGCCCACATTTGGTCCGAGCCTCCGTCAGCATCCACGGGCGCACGCGGGACGTTCGTCTGGACGGTGAGGGCGAGGAGGGCGGGGTAGGGCGGCCCTACGCC
>CAZCER010000268.1:0-3099 GCA_964497385.1 uncultured Armatimonadia bacterium
TGCTGTTCATGACTGCCCCTCCGCAACTGGGGTCGCGTGGCGCGACGCGCCACACATGCTTTAGCTCTCCGAGACGCCCCTCCCTGGCGCGCCGGGTTTAAGCGTCGAGGAACCGGCGATAGGCCTCCGCAAGAGGATCCGACGTCTCGACGAGGACGCCGAGCATCTCGGCGCGCATTGCCGCGAGTTCCGCTCGTCGGGCCGCGCCGGAGCGATCTCGAAGGCAGTCGGGGTCATCCGCGATGTCGTAGAGTTCCTCGGGCTTCCGGTGCAAGAAGAGGCGCACCCGCGCCTCCACGGCGTCGTCGGTCTTCGCCGCCTCGGCCATCGCCTTCATTGTCAGGCCCGACTGCGCCTCGTTCCGGAAGACGGTCGTTCCGTCCGACCAGGGGTTCCAGATGTAATGCAGGGTCCCGCTCCGGACGGCCCGCATGGGATACTCGCGGTTCGCCGAGGTCCGGTGGAACTCGGTCAGCAGGCGCTCAGGCCCCTCCCGGGCTTCGCCGCGCAGCAGGGGGAGGAACGAGCGCCCATCCATGCGGGCCGGCGCGCCGAGGCCCAGCGCATCGAGCACGGTCGGCATGTAGTCGATCGAAGAGACCAAGTGGTCCGCGTCAACCGAGCCTGGAGCGACCACTCCGGGCCAACGGACGATGAGCGGGGTGAGCGTGCTGTAGTGATAGACGTTCGTCTTCGCGAACGGAAACGACATCCCGTTGTCGCTCAGGAACGCAACGAGGGCGTCGTCCGCGCACCCCTCGGCCTCAAGCGCGTCGAGAACGGCGCCGACCGTTTGGTCCGCGCGATGCGCCGAGGAGTAGTACTGAGAAAGCTCCGTCCGCACACCCGGGAGATCGGGCAGAAAACCGGGGACCTCGACTTCGGAGGGACCGTAGCGGCGCGACGGATCCGGAGCCGGGTCGGCCGCCGCGGAGTTCCGCCTGAGGTCTGCCTCGCTCCCCGCGAACGGGCGGTGCGGGTCCTCCGAGTTCGCCATCAAGAAGAACGGCCGCCCCTCGCGGCGGGCGCGGCGCGCCACCTCGGCGGCGGCCGCTCGGAAACGCTCCGGGTCGCGGCCGCGCCGGAGTTCCTCCGATGTCGAGACGGCGTCCCAACGGAACTTGGAGGGAGGCGCGAGATGACCGACCTTGGACAGGATCGCCGTCAGGTACCCGGCCTCTTCGAGCGCCTCGGTGAGGGTGGTCACATCCGCGCGAATCGGTTCGAAGCCCATCGCTCCGTTGTTGTGCGGGAGCCTGCCCGTGAGAAGCGATGAGCGCGCCGGCTGGCACACCGCGCAGGCCACATGCGCGCGCTCGAAACGCAGTCCCTCGGAGGCCAGACGGTCGATGTGGGGTGAGATCTCCGGCGCGGAGCACCCCGTAACTCCGAGTGAGCCGTAGTGCAGATCGTCCACCGTGATGAGCGCCACGTTGGGTCGCGAGGAGCGCCCCGGAGCCGCGAAGGCTCCCGCCGCAAGCGCGGCCACGCACGCCCCCAACCCACCCAGAGCCTCCCTGCGGTTCATGAGCTGTCCCTTCACGCGCGGGATGGACCCTGTGCTCTTCGCACATGCGGAGGACGAGTCCTCGCCGTGGAGGTCGCCGGCGTCCGCGGGCGAAGCCCGGCGACATCACGCGCCATGAGGGAGCCGCCGTGTCCGCCATCGTCATGCTTCTCGGTTTGCAGGTCGCCCTGATCCAGCCGCCGCCGTCGCCGTCCGTGGCCGTGCTCGACGAGCCGGGCTTCGCCCCTGAGTGGGTCGCAACCAGCCCAAGCCGGCTGGTCGAGGTCTTCCGAAGCGCCGGCCTCGACGCCGAGCCCGTCCATGTCGCCGCCCTCGCCGACGCGGCGATTCTCACGCCCGAACGCTACGATGTCGTCGTTCTGCCGGCGGGGCCGCACTTTCCGCTCGAGGCGATCGACGCCTTCCGCGCCTATCTCCGAGCGGGCGGGAACTTCATCGCGCTGGGAGGCTACGCGTTCCGCGAGCCGGTGGAGCGCACCGAGGGCGGCTGGCGCCTGCACAACGCGCGGGTGGAGGCGGAGCGCGCGCCGGAGCGGTTGCGGGAGAGATCGCTTCTGCCCGCGTTCGCCGAGATGGCGTGGAACCACGGCGACTCGGTGCGGCTCAGCGTGGCGGGCGAAGGAACCGATCGCACCCTCGTGGTGGACGCTGTAGGCGTCGGCGGGGGAGCGTCACTCGTCGCGACGGTCGAGCCGGGCCGGACGTACGCGCTGCGGACCGTCGCTCGCAGCGAGGGCGTGACCTCTCCGGGGTTCGGCTTCGCGGCCGTCTACCAACTCGACGCGGACAACCAAATCGTCCAGTGGTTCGACAGCGACCAGCTCCGCGGAACGACCGACTGGCGAACCGTCACACGCACCTTCACGGCTCACCCGGACGCGGTGCGGACCGAGGTGCGCGTCGGCGCATACATGGGCTCGGGGCGCGTCGAGTTCCGCGAACTCGTCCTCGCACCATGGGAGGAGCGGGCGGTTCTCACAACCGCCGGGGGAGAGCCGCGCGACGGACTCGTGTGCAAGCCCGAGCAGATGGGCCTTTTCGACGCCGACTTCCCGCTCCGTCGCGCGGCCGCGATCGCGGCCGCGGAGTCCCCGTGGATCGCTGAGACGGAGGCGCCTCTGCCGGAGGGAACGACCGGTTGGGCCGCCGCGGGCGTCACCGGGGGCGACTGGGCCCGCTGGATGCCTCTGCTCAACGCGAAGGATCGCTACGGCCGAGACGTGGGGCCGGCGATGGCGATGCTCTGCCACTATCAGAGCCACTACGCGGGCTCGATGTGGGCGTACTGCGGCCTGGAGGGCGATTTGCTCGACATCCTCGGCCCGGAGAAGGCGGCCGAGGCGCTCGCGGGCTGCGTGCGGTTCATGCGCCGCGGGGTCTTCCTGCCGGGGCCGCGGTGCTTGCCGGACGTAGTGGCTCCGGGTGAGGCGCCGCTCCTGCGGGTCGAGGTTCGGAACCTCTCTCTCGCGCCGAGAACGGTCATCGTCCGGGCGGGAGACGGCCTGCCCGAGCGGGCGCTCACTGTGGAGCCGCGCGGAGCCGCGACCGCCGAGTTCGCTCTGCCGGCCACG
>CAZCER010000268.1:3109-7147 GCA_964497385.1 uncultured Armatimonadia bacterium
AGCCGAGGCAGAGGGCGGTCTACACACGCTGCCCGTGACGCTTGCGGACGAGACCGGCGAGGTCTTCGACCAAATGGAGGCGAGCTTCGTGGTCGTCCCCCCGGACGCGTACGCCGGAGCCCCGCAGGTGGAGTTCCGTGGCAACGCGTTCACCGTGAACGGGCGGCCGCGGATTCTCTTCGGAAGCGACACCTACGCGAATGTCTTCGCGAGCCGGGTCGAGGGGCCCGCGACCTGGTCCCGCGACCTGGGGCTCTGCCGTGACTACGGGCTCGACGTGTATGAGAACCTGCAGTTCGCCTGGCGCGCGGGCGGATGGGTCGAGGAGGACCGGCGGAAAGTGGACGGGATCCTCCGGCTTGCCGCCGAGCGGGAGCGGCTCTACATGGCCGGCTGGCTCATCGGGGCGGACACCTGGGTGAGCGATGACGACCTCGCCGACCAGAGCCGGTTCCTTTCCGAGATGGCGGCGCGCTACCGGGACGCTCCGCATCTCATCCACTATCTGAACGGCGACCTGCGCGGCGAGGTCACCGAGGGCGACGGCGCGGCCGAGAGGTTTCGGGAGTGGCTCTTCGAGCGCTACGGAAGCGTCCCGGCGTTGCGGGAAGCCTGGGGCGACGGCATGGAGTGGGAGTTTGACGCCATCCCCTATCCGGTGGGTTCCGGCGACGGGTGGAACTCGCGCCGGGCCATCGACTCGCGCCTCTTCGGCGTACACGAGACCCGGCGGTGGCTCGCGGCCCATGCGAAGGCGGTGCGCTCGACCTCCGGCGGGCAGCCCGTCACCGCTGAGTACTACCAGATGGCTCTGGACGGAGTGGATCTCCCGCAGACGATCGAACCGCTCGATGTCGCGAACATCGGCTTCTTCGGCCACCGGCCGGGCATGGATCTCGAAGACCTGGCGCGCGCCATCGCCTTCGCCGACAGCCGTGCGCGCGGGCGAGGGGTGAACCTCGGGGAGTTCGGGGTGAAGACGCACCCGGCGTGGGCGCCCGACCGCGCCGCGCCTTCCTATCACACCACACGCGGAGAGGAAGCCCAGCGCGAGTTGTTCGTGGGCTTGGTCCACATCGGGCTGGGGATGGGCGTAACCAAGTTCCAGAACTGGTGCCTCCGGGACGCCGATGAGACGGTCTTTCCCTGGGGGCTCTTCCACCCGAACGCGCAGACGCCGAAGCCGGTCGCGCATGTCTACCGGGCGCTGACGCTGCTCGGACATCACGTCACCCCGAAGTACGAAGCGCCGGCCGTTACGCTGCTTCTCCCGGACTGCCACCGCCTTGGTTCGGGGGGCGACCGGGCCTATCAGGCGGCCCTCGCGGCGTGCGACGCCCTCACCTTGGAGGGCGTCCCGTTCAGCGTGCTGCCCGACACCGAGGCGGACGCGATTCCCCCGTCCACAAGGGTGCTTTGGTGGCCGGCGCCCTTCTGTTGCGCGGAGGAGACCCGGTCCGCCGTCGAGGCGTTCGTGCGCGGCGGCGGCGGCCTCTACCTGTCGGGCGACCTGTCCTTCGATGAGGGCCGAGAACGGACGCAACTGCGACGCTTCGAGTCCCTGATCGGGTGCACCGTCATCGAGGCCGGGGGCGATCCCCCCGCGCTGATCGCCGCGAACCCGGAGACCGTGCACCGTCTCGAACTCGAGACGGCCGAAACGCTCCTCACCGCCGCCGACGGCCAGCCGCTTGTCGTGCGCAACGCGTTGGGTCTCGGCGCGGTCGTCTTTCACAACGCGCCGGCCGAGCTGACCCGGTCGGCGCCCGAGTTGCGCGGCGCCTACCTCGCGGCGCTCGAGGGCCTTGCGGCGCCTCGCATCGAGGCGGTCGGCGAGGGCGTGCTCGCTTTCGAGAGCCCCATCCACGAGGGCGGGCGGATGCTCGTGCTGATGAACATGAACCACGAGCGCGCGTCCGTCGCGTTCCGACTCGGAGCGCTCAAGGGGACCGCCAAGCTCGAGCCGCGCTCCCCCGCGCTCGTCGCGGCGGATGAAGACGGACGCTGGCGCGCGCTGTCGGCCGTGGGGACGGTGCGACTCGCGAACGGCGTCTCTCTCGAGGCTGCGGCGGGCGCGGCGGCCTTGCGGCTCGAGGGTGACGAGTACGCCGTCCTGGTCGCGCCGTACGCCGCGGGCGAAGTCGCCCTTCAGGACCCGGCGATGCCGGCGCTTGCTTGGGAACTCGGCGAACCATCGGGCGGGGCGTGGCGCGTTTACGAGGAGGCTGCGGCGGTCGGCGCCGGCGCGGCGCGCTTGGAACTCGACCCGGACCGCGCTACACTCCTGTCGTTGCTCGGAGATTCGGGCGCCCTGCAGCGTGCGTGGGGGCGCCTGTGGGGAGTCCCGGATGCGCGACCCCGGACCCCGGAGGAGTGAGCGGACCATCAGCACCTTTCGACGCGTCTGGCCCTATCTGCGTCCGCATCGCCGGACCATCTTCACAGGCATGGCTTGCATGTTCGCGGTCGCCGCCGCCGGACTCGCCGGTCCGTGGGTGGTCGGCGAGGTCATCGACACCCTGAACGACGAAGGCCGCCATCCGGTCACGCTGCTCATCGCGATCTTCGCCGGCGCGGTGGCGCTCGAGATCCTCGCGGGAGCCATCCGCAACCGACTGATGCACATCGCGGGCCAGCGTTTCGTGCTCCGGATCCGGAAGGACGCGTACGCGGCGCTGCAGCGCCTCTCGTTCTCCTACTTCGACAAAGGCAGCACGGGCGACGCGATGTCGCGGCTCTCGAACGACGTCGACGCGATCGAGAACATGCTCGTCCACGGCACGGACAACATCATCGTCAATGTGCTGCGCGTCGTCGGCATCATCGGCATGCTGGTCTACCTCGACTGGCGCATCGCGCTCGCCGTCGCCATCCCGGCTCCGTTCATCGCGATCGCCGTCATCGTGTTCGGGGCCAGGGTCCGCAGGCGCTCCCGCGAGGTCCGCGACGGAATCGGGCGACTGAACGCGAAGCTCCAGGAGAACATCGCGGGCATTCGGGTCATCAAGTCCTTCGCCGCCGAGGAGCGCGAGTTCGGCGTGGTGGCGGCGAAGAGCGATGAGTACGCGGAGCGCTCGATTCGGCTGATCCGCATGTGGACGGCCTTCTACCCCGCGATGGAGTTCGTGGCGGCCGCCGGGTTCGTCATGACGATCCTCGTGGGCGCTTGGCTCGTCGAGCAGGGGAGTTTCACCACCGGCGGCATGGTCAAAGCCTTCGGGCTCCTGATGATGTTCTACGGCCCGATCCACACGCTGTCGCACATCAACGACACGATTCAGCGCGCCCTCGCCGCCGGCGACCGCGTGTTCGAACTGATGAACTCCGAGCCCGACGTGGTGGACGCGGAGGACGCCGTCGAACTGGAGACGGTGCGCGGGAAGGTCGAGTTGCGGCACGCGAGCCTGCAGTACTCGGAAGGCGTGGAGGTCCTCCGAGACGTCTCGATCACGGCGCAGCCCGGGGAGTGCATCGCTCTGGTCGGTCGGAGCGGGGCCGGCAAGACGAGCATCATCAACCTGATCCCGCGCTTCTACGATCCGGTCGAGGGCGCCGTGCTTGTGGACGACCTCGATGTGCGCCGCATCACCGTCGGGTCGCTCCGACGCAACGTGGCCCTCGTGCTGCAGGACACCTTTCTCTTCGACGCCACGATCCGCGAGAACATCGCCTACGCCCGACCCGACGCCACGGACGAGGACGTCGCGACGGCGGCCCGGGCCGCCAACGCCGCGAGCTTCATTGAGTCGTTCGAAGAGGGCTACGACACCATCGTGGGCGAGCGCGGCGTGCGGCTCTCCGGGGGGCAGAAGCAGCGCATCGCGATCGCGCGCGCGGTGCTCGCCGACCCGCGCATTCTGATCCTCGACGAAGCGACGTCCGCCGTGGACACCGAGTCCGAGGTCCTCATCCACCAGGCGCTAGACAACCTCATCGCGGGGCGCACGACGTTCATCATCGCCCACCGCCTCTCGACGGTGCGCACCGCGGACAAGATCGTCGTCCTCGACGACGGCCGCGTGGTCGAGCACGGGAAGC
>CAZCER010000269.1:0-4086 GCA_964497385.1 uncultured Armatimonadia bacterium
CGTTCTCGTCCCGCAGCAGCCGCAGCAGCTCCCGGGCGAGTTCCTCGGGGGCGCCGCGTTCGGCGTACCTTTCGGGGACCACTTCCCGCCCCGCGAGGATGTTCGGCGCGGCGATGAAGCGAAAGCGACCCTTGAAGAACAGCCGGTACTGGAGCGTGTCGAGGGCGGACCCGGCGTACGTCACGACCATGGGCAGCCCGCAGGCCGCTCCCTCGAGCGTGATCGTGCCGGACTTCGTGAGCGCGGCCCGCGAGGCGCTGAGGAGCGCCGGGGTGTTGTCCACGAGCACGGCGTCGGGGAAGCGCCCCTCCACCGCTTGGGCGATGGCGCCCCGATCGCTGGAAGGCGCGACCGAGATCAGCGGCACGATGCCCGGGATCTCTTTCGCGGCGAGGCTCAGGGCGCTCAAGAGAAGCGGGAGAACGTAGCGGATCTCCTGGCGGCGGCTCCCCGGCAGCACGGCCACCGGCGTGGCGGAGAGGGGGATCCGCAGCAGCCCGCGCGCGCGCGCCTCCGACGGCCGGTCGGCGTAGCGGTCGAGCACGGGATGCCCCACCCAGGTCGCCCGGCCGCCGAGGTCCTCGATGATCCGCGCGGACCACTCGAACGGCGTCGCCACATGCGTCGCCATCGCGGCGAGACGCTCGGCCGCTTTGGAAGGCTCGCGCTTCCACGAAGCCGGAGGGAAGTAATACAGGAGCGGGGCTTCGAGCGGAGCCGTGGCCCTTAGCAGCCGCATGTTGAATGCGGGGAAGTCGATCAGAACGATCAGCGTCGGGGGCGTCGCCGCCAGGTAGTGCTTCAGGGTCTGGAGCAGGCTCCAGAGCCGCGGCGCTTTGGGCAGCGCGTGGGCGACGCCGATCGCGGAGAAGTCCGAGGAGTCGGCGAACTGGGCGACGCCCGCGTCCCGCATCGCCGCGCCGCAGACCCCGTAGCACCACGCGGCGGGGAGCATCCGGCGGAGTTCGCGCACCAGCATCGCGCCATGGACGTCACCGGAGGGGTCGCCCGCGCAGAGGAAGACGCGAACGGGCGCGATGGCCGGAGGAATGGCTTCCGATGCGCTTGCCGAGTTCATGTCTCCAATGCGCGACCTTTGTCGCCCTCGCCCACCTGCGCCAGGAACTCGAGCAGGTGATCCACCTCGGGAGACCCCAGCGCCTCGGCGCGCACCCGCTCGATGGCCTCCGCGCGCGGCGTCTGGCCCCGGAAGAGGATCCGGAACGCCTTCTTCAGCGCGCGCCGCGATTCGTCCGAGACGCCGTTCCTCTTCAGACCCACGTCGTTCACGCCGTAATGCTTCGAGGGCACGCCGGCGGTGATGATGTAAGGAGGGCAATCGGTGTTGATGCGCGACACCCCGCCGATCATGGCGAAGGTCCCGATGCGCACGAACTGGTGGATGCCGATCATGCCCCCGAGCACGGCTCGGTCGCCGACCTCGCAGTGACCGGCCATGCCGACGAAGGACGAGATGATGACGTGGTCGCCGATCCTGCAGTCATGTGCGATGTGGCAGTTGGCCATCAGGAAGCAGTCATCGCCGACTACGGTCACGTCGCCCTCGTGCATCGCGCGATGCACCGTCACACCCTCGCGAATGAGGCAGCGCGCTCCGATTCGAACGTAGCTGCGCATTTCGGGATCGAGCGGCAGCGACTGGGGATCTCCCCCGAGCACGGCCGTGGCGTAGACTCGACAGCCCTCGCCGAGCGTCGCGTACGGGTAGATGACCACGTGCGAGTCGAGGACCACCCCGCGCCCGAGCCGCGCGTCGCGATGCACAACGCAGAAGGGGCCGATCTCGACATCCTCCGCCAGCTCGGCGGCGGGGTCCACGATCGCGGTCGGGTGGATCTTCATCGGAGCCCTACTCTCCCTTGCCGCGCTCGAGCGCGAAGAGCAGTTCGGACTTGCAGACAAGCTGGTCCTCGACGGTGGTTACGCACTCCGTGCGCCCGATGGGGCCCTTGGCCTTGATCAGCCGGAACTCGGTGCGCAGCACATCGCCGGGAACGACCTGCCTGCGGAAGCGCACGCCCTCGACGCCGGCCATCATGGCGAAGCTGCCCGCGAACTGCTCCGAGGCGAGAAGGATGACCCCGCCGACCTGAGCCTGGTGCTCGAGGATCAGCACGCCCGGCATAAGCGGGCGGTCCGGAAAGTGGCCTTGGAAGTGGGGCTCATTGGCTGTGACGCACTTCACGCCAACGCCGTAGTTGGGCGGATCCGCTTCCAGAATGCGGTCGACGAGCAGGAACGGGAAGCGATGGGGGAGCAGCTTCATAATCCCCTGGATGTCGATCGACTGCGGGTCCACGATGTCGTGGCCTCCCTCTAGCCTACGCCTCGGCGATCGAGGCGTCTCGAATCTCACGCGCGAGCGCGTGGTTCAGCGCGTGCCCTCCGTGCGTTGTGATGACATGGGCCCGGAGTTCCGCGCCGAGCAGGGCAAGATCGCCGATGAGATCCAGCGTCTTGTGGGTCGCGACCTCGCTCTCGACGCGTTCCGGCGCGGCATAGCGGTCATCAAGGATCGGGAGGACGTTGTCTTCCGACGCGCCCAGCGCGAGCCCGTGCGCCTTGAGCTTCTCCCACTCGCTCGCGAATCCTGGCGTCCGGGCCGGCGCGATGCGGTCGGAGAACGCGGCGAGCGCATCGGGGAAGTCGACGACTTGCCGTCCCACGGGATGGGGGAACTCGACGGCGACGGTCGCGTGAAAGCGTTCGGCGGGAAGGGCGATCCCGCGTGCTGGACCGGTCTCGACGTAGACCGGCCGCGGCAGCTCAAGCGCGCGCCGGGGCGCGTTCTGCGGCTCGAGGCCCGCCTGTCGGACGGCTTCGGTCGCCGGACGAGCGCTGCCGTCCATCGCCGGGATCTCGGGGCCCTCGACCCGGATGATCGCGTTGTCGACTCCGGAGGCCCACAAGGCGGCGAGCAGATGCTCCACGGTGTCGATCCGCGCCGCGCCGCACGACAGCCCCGTGCAGCGCACGCACTCGCAGACCGACTCGAGGGTTGCCGGGACGAGAACCCCCGACACCTCGAACGCGACGCCCGTATTCGGATCGGAAGGAGCGAGGGCAACGGCGCAGGGCTTGCCCGAGTGCAGCCCCACGCCGCGCAGTTCCACGGCGCGGGCGAGAGTGGCTTGGCGTGGTTCGGTCCGCATGGCAGGACGGAGTTTAGCGCGAACGCTCCTCGCAGCGCAAACCGGCGCGGCTGCGCACTCCGCGTGCTCGGGCCGTCTCCACCCGAACCGACCGCCGCCGACAACGCCAAGATCGGCGTTATAGCGACACCCCCGGAAAGCCCGGACCGGGCCGGAAGCCGGGCTCCTCGAACTCACCCGCGTCCTCGTCGGGCGCGGGCAGAGCGTCGAGCACGGCAAGGAACCAGTCCCGGTCGAGCACGCCCGCGAACTCGGGGTCGCAGACGATGTCGACGCGCTCGGGGAGCATGTCCGCGGCGAGCGCCCGCTCGAACCAGCGGCGGCACTCGTCTTCCTCACCAAGGGCGGCGCACACCCCGGCCAGGCTGTACACGGCGATGCCCTCAGCGAGTTCCTCGGCGCGCAGAAACAAGCGCTTCGCCTCGCTATACGAGGCCCGCGCCGCTTCTCCCTCAGTGCGACGCGCGCGGAGCAGGTGGGCGAGGCCCCAGTTGTGGATGTCCACGAAGTCGTCCCCGTCGCCGACCAGCTCCCCGTACAGCTCCAGCGCTCGGTCGAGGAGCTTGATCGCGCGGCTGTCGGGACTCTGAACCGACAGGCTGACCGCCTCCGAGGCCTCTCTCCTAAGCGTTCCTTTGCCGCGCCGCGCGCCCCCCATACTCTTCGTCCCCTGTCCTCGGATGGCCGTCTCAAGGCGCCGCCGTGAGCGGGGCGCGACGCTCAAGCCCCAGTCGCGGAATCGCTCCGACTTGCCTTGCTCTGTCTCGTACCGCCGCAGCCCTTGACGCGACGAATCGGAGTCCCTTATTTGCATGAGGTTACTAATATCTAGCAGGTTGACACGACGCACCGCCCGGGACAAACTGCAGTGCATGCCGCAGCGCGGAGCGCCGCGTGAGCTTCGACTGGCTGT
>CAZCER010000269.1:4096-7134 GCA_964497385.1 uncultured Armatimonadia bacterium
AGGCGAGCCGAGCCGGTGGATGCGGGTCCGCGCGTTTCTCCGCAGCCGGGAAAGCCCTTTCGGCGCGGGGGGCATATGAACGTAACGGGAGCGGTTTGCTTATCGTCTCGGGCTCGGTCGCGCGCCGTGCTCTTATCTTCTGGTTTCGCTCCTCTGCGCCTGCCCCCTCCCCTATCGCTCTCCCCTCCCCCTTGCACCCCTCTGCACCCCTTCATCCTCGGTTCGTGTGAGACCGCCGTGGTTGTCGGCTCGACCATGCGCTCCCTGGGAGTGCGTGTGCTCTTAGGTAGGGGGCTCGCGTCGCCCGCGCGGCGGCGGGGCCCCGGCAATCCGAAGGAGGACGTCAGCAATGAGAGGGCTTTTACGCAGGAACGGCTTCACTTTGATCGAGCTGCTCGTCGTGATCGCGATCATCGCCATCCTCGCCGCGATCCTGTTCCCGGTCTTCGCGAAGGCGCGGGAGAAGGCGCGGCAGACCTCCTGTCTATCCAACATTCGCCAGTTGTCCACGGGCCTACTCTCCTATGTGCAGGACTACGATGAGGAAATGCCCGGCGGCCTCCTCTATCCGGACCCCGGGAATCCCAGCGTGCGCTATAGCTGGCGCTACATGATCCAGCCCTATGTCAAGAACTCACAGATCTTCAAGTGCCCCACCAACCAGTGGGGGAACACGGCGCTCTACGGCAACCAGGGCGGCGACGGCCCCGACGAAGCCGTCGGCATTCGGCGCAGCTACGCCGGCGCGGTCATGTGGGCCTGGAACGGCGGAGGCGGCGGGTACCCGGCTCCGACGATGAAGCTAGCGACCAACCCCCGCCCCGCAACCATTCTCCTCATTCTTGAGAGCCGTTGGGGATACCCCGACATGGGCCAGTGGACTTTGGGCTGGGACACTGACGGCACGCGGCAGCTCGGCGCCTTCCAGGCGCACAACGGTCTGCCGAACTGGTCGTACTGGGACGGACACGCCAAAGCGGTCAAGCCGGTCAACACGGTTGGCGCGCTGAACTACGCCGCCGGCGAAGCCCCGACGGACGACCAGCAGTGGACGTGGCTCAGTTCAAACTCGGGCTACGACACCCCGGCCGACTTCGCCGGCTACAAGGCCGCGAACGCTCTGATCGCCGAGTACAGGTAGATCCGGTCGCCACATCCAAGGAGGAGCCATCCATCATGCGTAAGCTCGCGTGTCTTCTGTGCGTTGCGTCCGTCGCCGCGATCGCGTTAGGGCTGATTGGCTGCGGCAAGAAAGCGCCCGAGGAGGGGGCAACGACCGCTGCGGGCGACACCGGCGCCGGGATCGGCGGCGGCGCCCCGAAACAAGGACCGAGCGTCGGCACCCCCAGCAACCCGAAGTAGCGCGACCGCGCTCCTGACTGCTCGAGACCAAGCCGACGCGGAGCGCTTCGACTGAAGCGCTCCGCGTTTTGGCGTGTGAGGCATCTCGGGCGGTTTGTTCTGGAATGTTACTAAACCATCCCCTATTGACACAGAGCCGCCTCGCGGACAGACTGGGGGCGGCAGTTTGGTTCTGATCACCACGGCCCGCGTACGCGCAGCCAAGCTGACCCGGCGTCAGGGCCTCTCGGTACCACCCGGGCCGAAGCACAGCCCGTCAGTCACGGGATGGTGTGAACGCGATGCAGGCGGTTCCCTTATCCGCTAGAGTCTGGCCGGCGGCTGAGCAGTCGTCTTTGGGGTCCCCTTCTCCCGTCTTCGCGCCCGGCCCACCCCTCGCGCTCCTCTTCTTTTCCCCGCCGCGTCGCTCCACGTCCGGCCCGCGTGAGAGGCCGGCGCTATGGTTTGCGGTTCCACCACGCGCTTCGTCGGAGCGCGTGTGCTCTTAGGCATGGGGTTCGCGCCGTGACGGTCACGGGTCGAGCCCCGAACCGCCAGAAGGAGGACGTATCCAGATGAGAGGGCGTTTACGCAGTAGAGGTTTCACTCTGATCGAGCTTCTCGTCGTGATCGCGATCATCGCCATCCTCGCCGCCATCCTCTTCCCGGTCTTCGCCAAAGCTCGTGAGAAGGCGCGCCAGACGTCGTGCCTCTCCAACTTCCGTCAGACCACGGTCGCTCACCTCAGCTACGCCCAGGACTACGACGAGCGGTTCGTGTCCTACAACGAGAACCCCGCGAACAACCCCGACCTCGGAGGCGTGTATCTCGGGTGGCCCGACAAGGTCAACCCCTACATGAAGAACCTCCAGATTCTGTTCTGTCCGTCGGCTGGCTACCAGAACTTCGGGAGCCTGAACCTCATCCACTACGGGCTCAACTGGATGTACGTCACCCCTTTCAAGGGCCTCTCGATCAACGGCGCGACCCGGTATGCCCTCTATGGCGAGAGCATGGCCGCGTGGACCTCTCCGGCCAGTTCGGTGCTTGCGGGTGACAGCCTGGGCGCGAACCACGTGGCCGAGGGCTGGGGCTGCTGCATCGCCAATGCGCCAACCTACCACAACTCCGGCATCAACGTCTGGTAGGGCCTCTGCTGGTACTACCCGGACACCACCCAACCACTCGATGTGCTCTACGGCTGGTACATGCCCCGGCACAATGATGGCCTGAACGTCGCCTTCGTGGACGGACACGCCAAGTGGATGAAACCGCAAACCATGCTCGCGGGGCTCGACACTTCGGTCATCGGGGGCAGCAAGCCGATCACCGACGCCGCAGCCTGCATCTGGGACCGCCAGTAGACTCAGTCATCTGTGGAGAGAGGGACGCCCCGTGAAACGCATGCTCATCGTTGTTCTGCTCGTTCTCAGTGCAATCGGCATGGTCCTGGCGGGCTGCGGCAAGAAGCAGCAGCCCGCTCCGGCCGACGCGGACACGAAGCTGCCGGCGCCGCTGCCGATCGATGACAACGCCGCCTCCGGTGGAGGCGCCTGAGCACTCGACCGGTGTGGAACGCGGAGCGCTTCGACCGAAGCGCTCCGCGTTTTGGCGTCTTTGGCCGGGCCTTGCGGCGCATGGGGGGGCCGGCTATAATGGTGCGGCACTCAGGAGAACGAAGGAGAAACGCACACATG
>CAZCER010000270.1:0-7115 GCA_964497385.1 uncultured Armatimonadia bacterium
CCTCACCGAGACCGACAAGGAGGAGTTCTCCGAACTCCATGTGCCTCGCGCCGTTTTGCGAGAGCACGCGGTGAGCGCGCTCCGCTGGGTCTGCCTGACGAGCGACTACGTGGAGGGCGCCTACCCGTACCTCCCGGACTCCGCGCCGGCGGACGCCAGGAAGGACACCTACCGGAACGGACACTGGTACCGGAAGACGGGTTGCCGAGCCGACATGCTGGGCTGGATCACTCTGGCGGCCGCGAAGCTCTGGCCGGAACTCGATGACGACACGAAGAGGCTTCTCGCCGACGTGTTCCGCGTGGGCAGTCGCACCGAACGGCAATCCGGCCGCACCTGGCGCTTCGACCAAGGCGGCGAGCACGACCGCATCAAGCAGGACAACGCGAGCACCCTCGGCGCCGCGTACCTCCTCCCCGACTACGCGCCGTGCATGGACTTGGTCCGAGCGGACGGCATCGACCTCGTCGCCACGCTCCACGACTTCGCGAACCCGACCGTCGTCGAGGGCAAGCCCGTCAGCGAGTGGGCCCGAAACTGGAACCTCTACCCCGACTACTCCAGTGACCACCACAAGTGGTGCAACCTCTGGTACGGGATCGATCTCCTCTTCGAGGCCCGCTGTTACGTCGAACTCCTGAGCGCAATCACCGGCAGGCCCGTACCGGATACGTACACGTACGATGGGAACGGGTTCGACGGTGCACTTGAGTGGGCGAAGGTCCTCTGCCTGCCGGAGGGTGAGCCCGGCTCGATCCATGGGCAGGAGTACGACGCCTACTACGGGCTGGGAACGCTCGCCTTCTGCTATGGGAGCATCGTCAAGCGCGACCCCGTGGCGGCGGCTCTGGAACGCCGTGCGGCGCGCCTCCTCCGCGAGCAGTCGAGGGCGGTTGGCCAGTATGACTACCACCGGAACTCCTGGGCCAAGGCGGCCACCGCGTACCTGATGCACAAGCGCGTCGGCCCCGGCGTCGAACCGGTCCCGCAGGCCGAGGCGTGGGACGCGCTTCGCGGGACCCACCACTACACACGGCAGCAGGCGCTCCTGCACCGCTCTTCCGAGAAGTGGGCGTCCTTCGCGTGGGGCTCGATCTCCGGGCAGCGGTCGGACGGCCTCTGCGGCTTCGTCGTTCCGGCCGGCCCCGGCGCCGAGGAGCGCGATCCCCTCGCGTACTTCCACGCCTACTCCCTCATCGGGCGGCTCACCCTCACTCCGCCGGAAGGGGGCAAGGAGATCACCGACCGGCGCGAGCCCGTCTACGCCTTCCGGCGCAACGACCGCGGCTTCAGCACGGGGGGGACGGTCACCGAGCCCTCGCTCCGCCGCACCTACGCGTTCTTCTCGTTCGACGAAGGCCCGTGCGCGCTCTTCAGCTCCTTCGAGGCGCTGAAGAAGCATCGCCTGGCATGGACGGGGCTGCCCCTCTACTTCTACGTGCGCGAGGGCGTGACGCGAGACCGGACGCTCCACACCGCCGTCGGGGCTCGAGCCTTGGGCGAAAGCGCGGGCAGCCTGGGTGAGTCGGCCTGGTGGTGCGTCGATGACTCCCTCGGCCTCGCCATCGCCGACGGGCCGCGCCCGATCGAGGTGACGCGACAGCCCGGCTACAACTGGGCGCGCCTGCCGGAGTACCGCGACAAGTGCGACGGCGTCTTCGTCTCCCCGCTCGCGGAGACGCTCCTCCACCCGGGTGACCGCCCCGTCGACCTCGCGGTGGCCATCTACACGGACACCTCCCACGAGGACATGAGGCGCATGGCGGAGTCCCTCGCCGCAGAGGCTCTTGCCCTCCCTGACGGCTGGCGCGGCATGGTGACGCCCGACATGCGCACCGAGGGCCGGCGCTTCCTCGCCCTCGCGAATCTCTACGGCAAGGAGGCCGAGACGACGCTTCGCCTGACGATGCCCGAAGGAGCCCCAGTGCTCGACCGGGACACGCTTGTGATCGGCCGCGCGGCGACCGCGCCCGTCCGCCTCGCACCCAATGAGACGCTCGGGGAGACGCTGGAGCTGTACCTGACCGTCGAGCCCGGACACACCGTGGCGGCGCGGAGAGCGGCCCGCGACCGCTACGTTCTGCGCCCGCTCGACGGAGAGCCGACGCGCGTATCAGTCCGCTTCCGAGGTCGAGGGCCGGCGGCGCTCGAACTCCGCCGCGACGAGGATGGCGCGACGGAGCGCCTCCCGCTTCACTCGCCGCGCTTCTCGAGGCCGTGGACCGTCACGCTGCGCGGCCCCGCCGTCCTCGCGGTAAGCGGTCCGGCCCACGACGACGCGATCGCTCCGGCCGTCGAGATCGCGGCCGTCGAGACGCGTGAGGACGGACGAGTCACCGTCCGCGTCCGCGCGGACGACGCGAGCGGCGTCGCGAGCGTGGAACTCCTCTGCGACGGCGTCTCGCTCGGCAGCCTCGACCGCGAGCCCTTCATCTGGACCTGCCGTCCGAGCGACGGCCCGCACACCTACCAGGCCGTCGCGGTCGACGCCGCCCGCAACCGGCGCGAGTCGTTCCGTGAGACCGTCATCGTCACGCGGGGCGGCCGCTAGCCGGCGGCGGCGAGAGGTGGAGCCGGGTGGGTAGGAGGGCGGCGGGAGGTGGGCGAACCCCCAAACTCGGGGGATCGAGAGGAACCAACGCATGTTCGTCAGGGCGCTCCGGCCAAAGGCGTGGGGACCGGCGGTTCTGGGCGGGACGGTGAGTGCACTCGCCATCCTGTTCGCGGCGTCCGGGGCTCACCTGTGGGTGTTGATCGCGGGGCTCATGGGCGCTTCCTTGCTCTTCTGGGGGTACCGCCCGGGCCGCGCCGGCCAGGTGCTATTCGGACACGCCAGCATCATTACCGGATGCATGATGGTCGCCGCCGGCATCTACTACATCCCGTACGTGAAGCCGCTGCCCGATCTCCGTTACGTCCTTGGCCAGCCCCTCTTCTGGGGCTTGTTTGCGATTCTCGGAGGCTTCTGTGCGAACTACCACGGCTTCTGCGCGTGTGTGACGCGCGGCCGCCCGGAGCAGCCCGACTGAACGCCTCTAGTGACGCCGCGGAGGCTCGGCGTCGCTCACGGACGCTTCCAGGGCCCCGGCAGGTTCCCGGAAGCGAAGATGCAGCACCCAGCCTACGCCCACCGCGATGAGCAGGGTCAGCCCGCCCCCCACAAGGCCCGAGACGCTCGTACCCGCGTCCGGGGTCGGCCACGCGGCGGCTTCGCCCTCGGGCCCCGTTTCCTGCGAAGATGGCAAGCCGTAGTCGGGAAGCACGGCCGTGGTCGCCTGCACATCGGCCAGCCGCTCTCGGACCGCGTCCGGCGGACCCTCAACCTCCTCGGCCCCTGTTACCCGTGCGATCGACCACTCCAGCCCGTCGGGGTTGCTCGAGGCGAACCAGGAGAGGCACGCCCCCACCACGACGACCGCCACAAGGCCGCCCACGAGCAAACGCCGCCGAGCGCGCGGATCGGAGGGGGCGCGGTCGCCGCCCCGCTCGACAAGCTCAGGTTGAGCGCGCCACACGAAGGTCACCACGGCCGCCGTGACAAGGCCTTCGACGAGCCCGATGGCGAGATGGATCGGGAGCATCAGTAACAGGAACGCCTGGAACGGCAGTTCGGCGACGCCCGACGCGGTCGTCTCGAGCACGACGCCCAGAGCGCCCAGCTCGAGCGCGACGATCGCGCTCGCGATTGAGGCCGCGGCAAGCCGCCCCGGACCGGGATCCCGCCCCGCGAGCGGCCGGAACAGCAGCGGATAGGCGATGAAGCACGGGAAGACGCCCAGGTTGAAGATGTTGGCTCCTAAGGCAAGCAGACCCCCGTCAGCGAAGAAGAGCGCCTGCACCGTGAGCACCGAAGCCATCACCAGGAACGCCGCGTGCGGTCCCAGGAGAACGGCGAGGATCATCCCCCCGGCCAGGTGGCCGCTCGAGCCCGTCCCGGGGATCGTGAAGTTGATCATCTGGGCGGCGAAGATGAACGCCCCCAGCACGCCCATTAGGGGGACCTTGCCCTCCTCGGCCTCAGCCTGGACCTTGCGCGCGCAGTAGGCCGTGGTTGCGGCCGTCGCCGCCCATAGCGTGCCTCCGACCGCCGGTGAAACGAGTGCGTCCGCCATGTGCATGGGTGGGCTCCTTCCGCGTCGGACCAGAGCGCGCGATGTATGGTACACTGGCGTTCGGACGACCGACAAGCCGCCGGGCACACGAGCCAGCCCGACGTTCGCCATTGCGACACGGGGCGTGAGGGCATCTGGGCGCCATCGAGAGCGCGCTCTACGACATCGATCGACTGGAGCAACTGGCGCGGGAGAACACGCCCATCCAGCGCTTGGACCCGCGCGCGAAGCTCCTCACGACCGCCGTCTTCCTCGTCTGCGTCGTGTCCTTCGGCAAGTACGAGGTCGCGCCGATGCTCCCCTTCGCTCTCTATCCCGTCGCGCTGGCGACCGTCGGCCGGGTCCCGCTGGGTTACGTCGCGCGGAAGATCCTCCTCGTCGCGCCCTTCGCTGCGCTGGTCGGAGCACTGAACCCGGTGCTCGACCGCGAGGTCCTCATGCATCTTGGCGGCCTGAGCGTCACAGGAGGCTGGATCTCCTTCGCGTCCATTCTAGTCCGGTCCGTCCTGACCATCGGCGCCGCGATCGTGCTCATCGCGGTCACCAGCTTCGACGGTCTCTGCCTCGCGCTTCAGCGCCTTGGGGTCCCCCGCGTCTTCACGGTGCAACTCCTGTTTCTCTACCGCTACCTCTTTGTTCTCGCCGATGAGGCGTTGCGGCTCATGCGTGCTCGGTCGCTCCGCTCGTTCCGAGGGCGGGGCATGGGCATGGGCGTCTACACGGGCATGGTCGGCCGCCTTCTGCTTCGCACCCTGGACCGCGCTCGGCGCATTCACACCGCAATGAGCTGCCGCGGCTTCAACGGCGAGCTTCACCTCACCCGCACGCTGCGCTTCGGCGTCCGCGACCTCACGTTCGTGGCGGGCTGGTGCGGCTTCCTCGTCTGCTGCCGCGTCTGGGATGTGACGCGCTTCTTGGGCGCGTTCGTGACGGGGACCGGACTATGAGCCACCACATCGTCGAGATCGAGGATCTGATCTACACGTATCCGGACGGATGCAACGCCCTGCGCGGCGTCTCGTTCCGCATCACCCACGGGGAGTCCGTGGCGATCGTCGGCGCGAACGGAGCCGGCAAGTCCACGCTGCTGCTGCACCTGAACGGGTTTCTGACCCCTCAGAAGGGCCAGGTGCGCATTGGCGACTTCCCCCTCACGAAGCAGACGGCGGCCGACGTCCGCAAGACCGTGGGAATGGTGTTCCAGGATCCCGATGATCAGCTCTTCATGCCTACCGTCTACGAGGACGTCGCTTTCGGACCGCTCAACCTCGGGTGCCCCGTTGAGGAGGTCGAGGCGCGCGTTGTCGAGGCCTTGGAGCGCGTGGGCGCTCTGGCCCTTCGCGACCGCCCGCCGCACCATCTCTCGGGCGGCGAGAAGCGCGCCGTGTCCATCGCAACGGTGCTCGCGATGAGCCCCAGCATCCTCGTGCTCGATGAGCCGAGTTCGAACCTCGATCCCGGTGCGCGCAGACGACTCATGCGTCTGCTCGAATCGTTTGAGCACACGAAGATCATCGCGACCCACGACCTCGACATGGCGCTCGATCTCTGCGAGCGTACGATCGCCCTCCGTGGAGGCCAGGTGGCGGCGGACGGCCCCACCGAGACCCTCTTCGCCGATGAAAGGCTGCTCGAGTCGTGCAGCCTCGAACGTCCGCTAAGGCTGCAGGCATGTCCTGTGTGCTCTCGCCGCGCCAGCCCTACCGGCTGAGCGCTCGGCGAAGGTCCCCCACCGCCACCTCGCACCGAAACACGTCCCACGTGAAGGCGTCGTCCTTCCAGCCGCGGCCCGAGCTGTAGTAGATGCTGACCACGCCGTCCCGGACGAAGATCCGCCCCGTCGGGTCTGTGAGGAAGCGCGGGTAGAGCACCTCGAGCCAGTCCTCGCCGCGCGGGTCGGGCACACGGATCTGGGGGAAGACCTCGGTGGGCATCGTCGCGTCCGCGTCCGCCTCGAACACGCCGTCGTGACTCGCCAGGAGCCCGAGACGGCCTGTGCCGTAAGCCGGGCGCAGGAGGTAGTAGGCGCCGTCGAGGGGCTTCACGTCCATCTGCGCGAAGCGCGCCACCGCGCCATCGGGGACATCGTCCGCCCCCGTCGCGGGAGTCAGCTTCCGTGCGAACGCACGGGCGTTGTGGAAGTACGGGTCCTCGGACTCCACGCGCACAACGAAGTCGCCCGGCCCCGTGCACGAGTCGACGTAGTGAAGCACGAAGCGGCCGTTCTCGTAGAACGCCGAGGGCTGCCCGAAACCATAGCGCTGCCGGCCGAACTCGAGGTTCTCGGATGGCGCCGCGATGACCGGCCTCGGACGCGCGTGGACCGGCCGTCTCGTCCACGTCTTCCCATCCGCCGAGGTTGCCACGAAGACCTGGTTGTGGTACTCGCCGACAAGGCGCGGCCGGCCCTCCGCATCCAACTCGGCATGGAAGTCCGCCGGCGCCTCGTAGTAGAGGTAGTACGTGCCCCGGACCTTCATGACTGACGGTGTTCCCACGTGGTTGATCTCACCGGGAGCCTCCGCCGGCCCAAGGGCGAGGAGCAGCCCCGGGCTGTCAGGCCCGAAGGCCGCGGGGTCGCCCGTGTACTCCGGCCCTTCGAGATGCCAGGTGACGCCGTCGCGGCTCGCGGCGCAGTAGATCCGGTCGCCCCAGTCGGGGTAGGTGAACGAGAAGACGCCTCCACCGGGCAGACGCGCGTCGAACGGGAAGCGCCGCTCCTGCCCCGAGCCGCCCAGGCGCACCCACCACATCTTGTGGAGGCCGTCGTCGTCGAGCATGACCGACGGCCCCCAGTCGTACCGGCCGGTCGCCGGATCCGGGGCCTCATGCTGTAAGGTGACGACGCGAAGCGGCTCAATCGGGCCGGCCTCCTTCGCGCCCGCGAGGAAGCACAGACAGCACAGGGAGAGCATCTCGGAACCCCCTACTGAGCATTTGCCAGATGATGCACGGAGGGGCCGCATTGGGGGGACCGCCGAAGGCGGTGGGCCCCAAACCGGC
>CAZCER010000271.1:0-7074 GCA_964497385.1 uncultured Armatimonadia bacterium
AGACGGCCCGGCCCAGCAGGATGGGGTTTCGGGAGTACCCGTACAGCCCACTCTTGATGAGGCCGTCCTCGGCGCTCCCGCGCGTGTAGGCCGCTGTGACGCCGATCAGGAGCCCCACCGCCACGATCCCGAGGCCCCAGAAGAAGGCCCAACCGGACCGAACCGGGGAGAAGAGCGCGGTCACGAAGAGAAGCGCCTCGATGAGCAGAGCGGCGTAGTAGATCGCTTTCCCGGTCTCACCGTGGTGCTCGAACAGCTCCGGGTCGACGAACTTCCTCTTGGTCTTCGCCGCGCCCACCATGTAGGCGCACACCACGATGAGGTTGCAGCACAGGAACATCGCGCCCAGGACATACCATTGCATCGTGTTCGATCTCCCACCTCTCGGGCGGCATCGTACTCGAACCGGAATTCCGTGCCTGTTTCTCCGTCGCCGCCCCGCTCCCTGCCCCCAATGCAAGGAAGACCTTGGCTCGTCGCGAGCGTCCGTGTAGGTGGTTCGCACCGGGCCTCGAATCGTCGTGTGTCCGGATCGAAGGAGGAGTACAACGATGTGGGCTCATCGAGAAGCGCACCACGCCACCAGACCCCGTCACCGCGGAGCGCTCGCGCTCGCCGCCCTGGCGGGGTGCGCGATGGCGTTCTGGGGCTGCGAGACAGCCGTGGACGTCACCGCCCTCACCGCGACCCCCGCCGAACTCGACTTCGGGCTCACGGCGACTTCGCTCGAGTTCTCCATCGATCTTCCCGCGGACCAACAGGCCGCCGCCTGGACGATCGTCGGCGCGCCTGACTGGGCCGCGCTCTCCGCCACGAGTGGCTCGGGTGACGCGACCATCACCGTGGACATCGTCCGGTCGGGCTGCGGCACGGGCGCCCACCAGGCCGTGCTGAACATCTCCTCAGACGCCGGGAACGACACCGTGAACCTCGAGATGACCGTCGGCGGCGGTTGAGGGTCCTAGCCCGACCCCACGTGCTGGGGTCGCTCAGACGACAGCCGGAACCACGGTCGTCCGAACACTCGGGTGCGCCTTCTCGGCGAGTTCCACCAAGTGCCGGTGACAGGTGAAGAAGAGCACCTGGTGCTCCTCCGCCATCTCCGCGAGCGCCCGGAGCGTCGCCTCCGCCCGTCGGTCGTCGAAGTTCACGAGCACATCGTCCATCACAAGCGGGAGGGGCTCCGAGGTTCGGCAGTAGTGTCGGATGTAGGCGAGCCGCAGCGCGAGGTAGAGTTGCTGCCGCGCGCCGGTGCTGAGCTGATCGGGCGTCTTCTCGTGGTTGTCGGGGGTCACGGCGAGCAGCGCCTGGTCGGTGAGGCGCGCGCGCACGGCCTCATAGCGCCCGCCCGTCATGTTCGCGAAGAAGACCGAGGCGTCTCGCAGGAGTTCCGGTTGGTTCTCCCTCTCGAAACGCTGCATCTCGTCCACCAGCAATCGCCGCGCCAGAGTAAGCACCGCATAGCGCTCCGCCGCGTCGAGGAGTTCAGCCCGCTTCCCCTCGATCTCCTGCTCCAGCCTCGCCGCCTCCTCCGAACCGTCCATCTCGTCGAACCTGCTCCGAGCGGCGCCCAGTTCCTGGTTGGCCTCGCCGAGTCGCGTCTTGAGATCGTCCAGACGCCCGGCGAGAGAGACGATCTCCGCCCCGACGGCGTCGCCTTGTGCCTCCGCGATCGCGGCGTCGAAGTCCTCGACGGATCCGTCGCTCCGGTGCCTCTCATACGCGGCCTCTTCATCGCGGGCGCCGGCCAGCAGGCGGGTGCGGCGCTCATGACGCTCCGCGACCTCGAGGAACCCCGTCTCGGACTCCGCCTCGGCGAGTCGGAGCAACTCCGCCAAGTCGGTCTCCGTCGCGGCCAGTGCGACCCTCTCGTCCCGCAACTCCTCGACGGCCTCCTCAAGCGACCGCCGCCGTTCCTCGTACGCGCCCCGCTTCCCCTCTTCGTCCCGGAGACGGTCGGCCAGGCGCTCGATGACGTCGGGCGCCGGCAGGGGCAGAAGGTCCTCCGCGAACTCCCCGCCCAGGGCGCGCGCCTCCGTCTCGAAGCGATCGACCGATGCGCGCATCTCCTCGATCCTGCGGTCCAGGTCCGGCGCTTTCGAGAGTTCCGCCTTCAGTCGGCCGAGAGCCCCGAGCGCATCGCGCGCGGCGTCCGGGTCCGCGTCGGCCTCGAGCCCGGTTTCCCGGACGAACTCCGCCCAGTGCTCAAACCACTGGCTCAGCCTGCGCTCCAGCTCGGGCGCTTCGGTCCGCAGTTCGGCGAGGCGATGCTCATGCTCCGCGATCGTCCTCAGGAGCGTGTCGCGTTCCAGCCGCGCTTTCGCCTCGGCCTCCACCTCCGCAGCCGCTTTGTCGAGAAGCCCGCGCACAAACTCCCGGCCGCCGCCGAGGCGCTCCAGCACCCGAGCCTCATAAGCGCCGATGCTCTCCCGCAACTCCTCATTGGCCCGCTCCTCGGCCTCCAGCTCCTGGCAGAGCGCGCGGTAGGCGGCGTGGTCGGTCCACCACGCAAGCATCGCGTCCGGCGACAGGGGCTCGAATCCGCAGTCGGACCACAGCGCGACCCAGCGGGCTTCGAACGCCGCAGCCTCGTCCGCGTCGGCCTCGAGTCGCCCCCGGGCCCGTTCCAGATCGGCCCGCGCCGCCTCCGCCGCTCTTGCGCCCTGCTCCCTCCGCGCAACGGCGTCCGCCTTCTCCCGCAGTTCATCGGCGCACGCATCCGCCGCCCGCACCGCTTCCTCGTAGGCGGACTCGAGCGGCCGGTCCGCATCGTAGGCGACCGACTCCTCCGAGACGTCTCGACCGTCGAGCCACGCCGCTCGCACCAGTTTCCAGCCGCGCTCGCGATGCGCTCGTTCCGCCTCCAGCGCCTCCACCGAAGGCGCGCCCGGAGACGCTCCTTCGCGCAGGGCCTCCTCCGCTCGCCGCAAAGCCTCCTCGGCCCCGCCGACCTCCTCGCGAGCGCGCTGTACGGCGCGCTCGCACGCCTGGCGCTCGGCGGCCATCTCCCGGAGCGTCGCCTGAGCGGGTACGGGAAGCCCCTCCGGCTCGGGGGCCGTGCACGGCGGGGCGAGACGCAGGCGCGCGGCGTCGCGCTTCGCGTCGAGCTGCGCCGCACGCTCCATCCGTTCCTCCAGCCGAGCCAGGCGTCGCTCGTACGCTTCGCGGTCGCTCAGCAATTCGGTGACGCCTTGGAGGTCACGCGGGGCGGGAAGGGACTCGAGCGCGCGCCTCGCACGCGCGAGCCCGCGCTCGGCTTCCTTGCGCGAGGCCTCCGCTGACTGCACGGCGGCGTCCAGGTCCTTGCGCTCCGACCCGAGCGCCGCCAGCCGCCGGTCTCGGCTTCGATCGGGCGTGTACCCCTGGAGCCGGTCGACGCTCCAGTCGGGGCCGAGTTCGGCGAGCCCGCGCTCCACCGCCTCGAGGATCCTCTCCCGCTCGCGCTCCCGCTTGGGCAGATCGCGCACATACCCGCGGATCTCACTCGTCTCGGGCACCAGGGCCCGAACGCGACCGGCCGCCGGAAGAAGCCGCTCCGCGAAATCCAACCCCTCCAGCTCCCGCTGGAGACGCTCGATCCGCTCCTCGCGCGTCGCGATGCTCCGCCGCAGCCGGTCTCTCTCCGCGCGCGTCTTCTCGAACCGTTCGGCTCCATCGGGCGGAAACGCGTCGGGCACGGCAAGTTGCGCCAGTTCGCGCCGGAGAGCGGCGAGGTCGTTGCGATGCGGAATGGCTCCCGCCACCCGGCGGAGGAGCGCGAGCCTGCCCTCCGTCGCCGCGACCTCGGCCTCGGCGAGCGCGGCCTTCTCCTTGCTCCGCGCCACATCGGCTTGCCGTTCGGCGTACTCCCTCGGCCGCAGCGCGGCCGCGTCCCGCGTCGCGCGCAGTGCGCTCAGTTCCGCCAGCAGCGCCGACACCTTCGGCTTGCGCGCCTGGGCGCGGAACAGCTCGCCGGCCTCCGCGTCCAGCGCGTCCCGGAGACGCGCCACATCGGCTCCGCCCCCGACGCCGCTCCCGTACAAAGCCTCGGCGACGCCGCCTTCCCTGAGCGCCTCCTCACCCCGCTCCAGGTCCGCGAGCGAGAAGCCGAAGACGTTGTCGAAGAGCGCCCGGGCCGGCTGACCAAGGCTCGTCGCGAGCCAGCCTTCGTCCACGGGCTGTCCCGTGCGGAGGAGCGCCCCCTCAAAGGCGTTCTTGTCGCGCTTGAACCGTGTGACGGAAGCGCGCTCCGAGTCACGGAACTCGAGTTCGGCCCGCACGAGAAGCTCGCTGTAGGCGTACCGGAAGTTGTAAGGCGTCTGCCGCGGGAAGCCGAACAGGAGGCCCCGGATCGCCTCGAGGATCGTCGTCTTGCCGGCCTCGTTGTCCCCATAGACGACCTGGAGGCCGCCGCCCCCGAGGTCGAGCGCGGCGTCCGCGAAGTGGCCGAAGCGTTCGAGTCGCAGCGTCCCGATCCTCATGGCTCGACGCCCCCGAGCCGCGCCGCGAGCAGCGCCTCCGCTCGCTCCAGGAGGTCCCGCAGGAGCGTCCCGTCCGAGAGGTCGAAGCCCGCCTCCCGGAGGTCGCCGGCCCCGCGCGACACCAGATCGGTGAGCGACCCGGCGAGGTCGGCGAGGCGCTCCTCGTCCTCGGATGCCTCCCGCGCCGCCCGCGCGAGTTCGGCAAGCAGCCCGGCGCCGCCCTCCAGGGGGCCCGGGCCGGCTCCCGAACTCGCCCGCAACTCGACCTTCTCAATCCACACATCGGCGCCCAGATCCTGCGGGAGCGCGCGCAACTCCCCGAGGAGCCGGTCGCGCGCGGCCGCGTCGTCGAAGCCGGCCAAACCGGGGCCCGAGCACCTCAGCCGGGCCGCGAGGGGACGCCCATCGGCCTGCGCGCAGGCCTCCGAGAGCGCGTCGCGGGCGGCCTGCAGCGCGTCTCCATCCGGAGGCGCGGCGATCTCGAGAACCTCCCACCGCGCCGCGTCGGTCGGGGCGAACTCGCACCCCGCGATCGCGCCGTCCTCAACCGAGACGATATAGCAGCCCTTCGGGCCGCATTCGCGCACGCTCCGCCCCTGCGCGCACCCCGAGTAGACAATGTGGGGCTCCGCCGACAGCATCGCGTTCTGATGCACATGCCCGAGCGCCCAGTAGTCGTAGCCCTTGGCCGCGAGTTCGGCTACGGTCGACGGCGCGTAGTTGTCATGCCCCGCCTGACCGGCGACGTTCGTGTGCAAGAGGCCGAGGTTGAGCAGTCCTCGAACCGGCTGAGGAAAGAGCGGGACGAGGTTGTCCGTGACGGCTCGGTTCGCGAAGCTCACCCCGTGCACCGCCACGCCGAGGTCCTCCAGCGCGCGCGTCTCCGGCGCGCGGACGCCGAACCCCAGGACGTGCTCCGGCAACGTGAGTTCGCGCGCCACCGAGGAGGCGGCGTCATGGTTCCCGCGGACGAGACACGCTCTTGCCCCGGTCTCCCGCAGCCGAGCAAGCTGGGAACGGAAGAAAAGCCCGGTGTTGTAGTCCTTCCACTCGCCGTCGAACACGTCCCCCGCCAGCAGCAGCAGCCGCGCGTCCTCGGCGAGGCACAGGTCGACGATGTTCTCAAAGGCGCGGCGCGTGGCCGCTCGGAAGGCCTCGGCGGGCGCGGAGTCGTACCGCGCGAGGCCTCGCATGGGGCTGTCAATGTGCAGATCGGCCGCGTGGACGAACTTCCACACAGGCGTTACCCCCATCTACGAGCGCGGTCATCGGGAACGCGACGGCTCGCATTATAGCAGCGTCTCTCCGGCGGCGAGGCAGGAGGATCGCCGCCCGGGCCCAAGATAGCGGGCCAGGAGGCGTCTTCGCATGCCAAAGGTCCTCATCGACACCGACATCAAGGGAGCCGCCGTCGGCGGGGACATCGACGACGGCCTCGCCCTCACGGCCGCGCTGCGGAGCGATCGCCTCGAAGTGCAGGGCGTCATCGCGACCGGCGGCGACTTCGCCATGAAGGTCGCCCAGATCCGCCGCATCTTCGAACTCACCGGAAAGAGCGCTCCGCTCGGACGGGGCGCCCAGGTCTCGATCGACGGCCGCGAGGCCCGCGATGACTCCGTGCGGCCCCCGACCGCCGCGTTTCTCTCGAAACACCGCGCCACCCGGGGCATCCCCCTCGGAGTGGACCTCCTCTGCGAGCAGGTCGTCGCTTGGCGGGAGGAACTCACCCTCCTCGTTCTCGGGCCGCCGACCACGCTCGCGCTCGCGCTTCTGTACAGGCCCGAGCTGGCCGACATGCTCGGGAGCGTCATCCTCAGCGCCGGGTGCTTCTCCACCCCTCGGGAGGAGCCCACCGCCGCGTACGACCCCCACGCGCTCGCGCTCGTCCTTCGCCTGATCGCCCCCAAGGTCACCCTGGTGGGGCTGGACGTGGCCGACCTCGTCGCCTTCCACGCCTCGGAAATCGAACGCGTGAACGTGGGTCGCGGCGACTTGGCCGCTTTCTTCGTCGAGTACACACAGGCATGGCTCGGGTATCACGAACGCGACCACTTCCACGTTCAGGCGACCCTCGCCGTGCTTCTGGCCGGGGACACGCCGGGCTTCGGAGTGGACAGCCGCGCCTTCTGCATGGACCCGTGCAACCCAAGCTGGCCCGGCTTGACCATCCCCTGCGAAGGGCCCACTAAGCCCTCCTGCGGCCGGCGCGCCATCACCGCCAAAGTGACGCACATGGTGGATTCCGAACGCTGCCGCCGCCGTCTCGCGGAACTCTGGGACGCGCCCGACCTCATCCCGCGGTGAGTCGGCGGGCCGGCGCTACCCCCGCCCCGGGTTCACCGTGGCGTCGTCCGGGACTCCCGCGATCTCCACATGTCCTTCGACCTCGGCGAGCACCGAGCGCCAGTCGGAGAACCTCACGGCCCGATCGTCGATGTAGAACGCCGCGGGGAGTTTGACGTTCGTGACCTCCGCGACGGGAATGCCGTGCGCGCGGAGGTGGGCGAGAATGCGCGCGTGCTCATCGACGCCCCGCGCGGTCAGCACGATGACCTCGAAACGCTCCGCGAGCGCCCGAACGCCCTCCCGGGCGCCCTCCAGGATGGAGCCGTAC
>CAZCER010000272.1:0-7069 GCA_964497385.1 uncultured Armatimonadia bacterium
CTCATCGAGGGCGGCACGGGGGTCGTTGTGCTCCACCATGCCCTCGCCGCCTACGACGCCTGGACGGACTGGCATCAGATCGTCGGCGGGCACTATTACCTGGCGCCCGCGGTGGTCGATGGCGAGGAGCGGCCGGCCGGCACGTACCGGCACGACGTGGACATCTCGGTGACGGTCGCCGACGTTGAGCATCCCATCGCCGCCGGGCTCGAGGATTTCGTCGTGAACGATGAGGTCTACGGCGGGATGTGGATCTCCCCCGACGCCCACGTGCTCCTGACCACCGACCACCCGGAGAGCACCCGAGAGATCGCGTGGACCACCACGCACGGGGCGGGTCGGATCGCCACGGTCCAACTCGGGCATGGTCCGGGTGTTTTCGCGAACCCCATGTACCGCCGGTTGCTTGAGCAGGCCATCGGATGGGTGGGCAAGCCCCTGTAGGGAGGGGCGGCCCGACCCGCACCCGCTCAAGGGGGGTGGCGGGCCTCGTTTCCGCGGCTGGAGGGTATTCTTTTCTGCAACTTCCTATTGCTGAAAGGTATTGCCCTATGCCACGCGAATGCGGGTGCATACTCCGACCCCATCGCGATTGGCAGCGGGTGGGGGCGGAACCTACGGGAAGGAGGGGATACCACTCATGAGGAGTCGTGTTGCTCGCGGTCTCTGCCTGCTTGGCGCCGCGTTCGTGCTGTTTGCCGCCGTTCTGACGGGCTGCAAGCAGAAGGGCCCGGAGGGCGGGCCGCAAAGCCCGACGGACGCTCCGAAGGCCGTCGAGGTCGACCCGAACGCTCCGCCGCCGGCGGAGTAGCCTCGGGCTTGCGCGTTCAGGGGTACTGTGAGGAGGCAGCATGAGGAGGAATCGAGGTTTCACGCTGATCGAGTTGCTCGTTGTCATCGCCATCATCGCGATTCTGGCGGCGATCCTGTTCCCCGTCTTCGCGCGCGCCAAGGAGAAGGCGAAGCAGACGTCGTGCCTTTCCAATCTTCGCCAGATGGCCACGGGCGTGCTCTCCTATGTGCAGGACTACGATGAGAGCACCCCCAGCTCGCACTACCACGCGGACCTGTACCTGATCCAGCCCTATGTGAAGAACTGGCAGCTCTTCATGTGCCCGTCGCACAAAGGCTACTACGACATCTACTCCTACCACGTCACCTTCGGTCCGCCGCCGCCCATCGTCTACTGGCGAACCTACACCGGCTACGTCGCCAACACGAACTACTTCGGGGGCGGCTGGACCAGCGGCGCCGCCCCGTACTACATGAACGCCTCGACGCACCAGAACCCATTCCGGACGCACACTCTCGCGGACATGCAGGCGCCGGCCGAACTTCCCATGTACGTGGACAACCGGACTAACAACACGGCGAGCGGCCAGAGCCAGGGCGGCATCCTCCCGGCGGGGCCTTGGTCGAACGGCCAGTGGACGGGGCAGTGGTACAGCCACGTCTACCCGCCGGCTCAGGAGGACATGCCCGGCGCGCCCACCGCGGCGCGGATCTCGCTCCGCCACAACGGGGTCGCCAACTACGCCTTCGCGGACGGGCACGCCAAGGCGCTCAAGCAGGTCCCGCCAGTCCAGGCATGGGCGTGCAGGTGGCCGACGCTCTGAGTCTCGCGAAGGAGGCGCATCGTGCGACGAACGCTCGGATTCACTCTGATCGAGCTGCTGGTTGTGATCGCCATCATCGCGATCCTCGCGGCGATCCTGTTCCCGGTCTTCGCCAAAGCGCGTGAGAAGGCGCGGCAGACCTCGTGCCTCTCAAACCTGCGGCAAATGTCGACGGGCGTGGCGGGCTACATCACCGACTACGACGACGCGACGCCGAGTTCGCACTACCACGCGGATCTCTACCTGATCCAGCCCTATGTGAAGAACTGGCAGATCTACGTCTGCCCGTCCCACCAGGGCTACTATGACATCTATTCGTATCACGTGACCTTCGGGCCGCCCCCGCCGATTGTCTACTGGCGGACCTACACGGGGTACGCGGCCAACACCAACTACTTCGGAGGCGGTTGGACGAACGGCGGCGCCCCGTACTACCTGAATGGCACGACGGCCGACAACCCGTTCCGGAACCACCTCACGAGCGACATGGCCAATCCGGCCGAACTGCCCATGTACGCCGACAACCGCAAGAACAGCTCCGGCGGGGCCAGTCAAGGCGGCGTGCTTCCCGCCGGCCCGTGGCGGAACGGGCAGTGGTCCGGACAGTGGTACGGCACCAGCGCGGCGCCGAACCACGTCTTCCCGCCGACCGAGGTCGAGCCCGGCGGCGGC
The DNA here is from genome assembly GCA_964497385.1 of uncultured Armatimonadia bacterium. GTDB lineage: Bacteria > Armatimonadota > Zipacnadia > UBA1398 > UBA1398 > CAZCER01. The sequence goes on from CAZCER010000272.1 coordinate 2,289, forward strand.
CAACGGATCTGCCTGCGCCACAATGGCGTCGCGAACTTCGCCTTCGCCGATGGGCACGCCAAGGCTCTCAAGCAGATGCCCGCGGTCGAGAAGTGGGCCTGCAACTGGCCCTACAAGTAGTCACGGTTCAGGTAGTCACGGTTACGGGGCGCCCGCCGATGCGGGCGCCCCGGGGTGTTGTTCACGGCGACCTGCGTCGGCCTCGGTGTCTGTGAGGGCCCGCACCTCGGCGCGGGGCGTCAGCGCAGGGAGCGGCCCCGCGCAGCTCACCGGAACCGGCCCGCGAGGCTTCGGGCGGCGCGCCTACGGATCCGGAGCCTCATCCCCAGTCGCGACGCGGGCCAGGTACTCGGCGGGACGGAGGACCAGCATGCCCGCTATGCGCCGCCCGTAGTACCGGCCAAAGTGAGTGGAGTCGCCTGTCAGCAGATGGGTGGCCCTGGCCTTGAGAGCTGCCGCGAGGATCGGTTGGTCCTTCTCCGGAAGCACCGCAAGGCCTGGGGGCATTGATGCCGGGCCCTCGACGACGCTGAGCCTCTGTACCAGTCGCTCGAGCCTCAACTCGCCGTCCGGTCGTCCCTTGGTCGCGATGTTCCTCCGGGCCTCCTCGAGAGCGTATACCGACGTGCAGAGCGTCACGTCGGCGACGTCCCACAGGCGAAGGAAACGGCCGCCCACATCGTAGGCGGCCGAGAAGAGAACGTTGGCATCGAGGAAGACGCGGTCCATCACGCGTGGATGAGAGGCTTCTCGTGGGCGATCTGGTCCGGGTCGAGTCCCATGGCGAGTACCTCGCTCCTCGCGAACTCATACTCCTCGGCATCGGTCGCGTTGTTCAGGAGGAACTCCGCGATCCGCCTGTCCGTGTACAGCTCCACCTCAGGAGCGCCGTCGGTATCCTCCATGTCTTCGCCTCCCATCGTGGTAGCAGTATACAGCGGCACGACGCCCTCGGACAGCCCGGACCCATCACTCCCCTTCCCCCACCAGCACGAACGGCGCCCAGAAGTAGGGTCTGCCCCAGGCCTCGCGCCACGGACCGAGGTGTTCGGGCAGATCCAGCGGTTCGCCCGTGACGGCCCTGCCGGTGCGGATCTCCGTCTGGGCGGCGGCGAGGGACGCGGCCTTGGTGAGCCCCCCGCTCCAGTGCTCATAGAAGCGGAACATGAGGGCCGCCGTCGCATCGTCCGCGACCTGCCACTGGGTGCACAGCACCGCGTCCGCGCCGGCGTAGAGGAACGCTCGCGTGAGCCCCATCACGCCCTCGCCGCCGATCACCTCGCCGCCGCCGGTCTCACAGGCCGAGAGCGCCGCGAGTTCGCATGCGGACAGGTCAAGCGAGAGCACCTCGCGGGCGGTCAGGTAGCCGTCCTCGTCGGACCCGGGTCTCGGGCGGGCGAGGAACACCGCGGAGTCCAGAGGTCGGCTCGCCGAGGCGTAGCCGTGGGTGGCGAGGTGGACGATGCGCGCGGACCGCAGACGCTCCCGCACGCGCTCCTCGGTGGCGAACGCTCCGACGACGGGCTCCGCGCCGAGGCTTCCGGCGATCAGGTCGGCCTCGACGCCGGTGAAGGGCAGGCGACCCCCGCGCGCACGCGCCCCGCTGACCGGCACGTAGGCGTACCGCGCGCCGTCGTCTCCCGGGTCCTCATCGTCCGCGTCTCGGAAGTACGGGTCTCCAACGACGAGCGCCTCGCCGCCGCGTTCTCCGCCGTCTCCGGAGCCCGTCACCAGGAGCGTTCCCGATGGGGAGTAGGTCACTGGCTTCAGCGCGCCCAGCGGAACGCCGTCAACCGAGAGAGCGTGCAGCGGCAGCAGCCACATCGGGCCGTCCGGCAGAAGCGTGACGCGCTCCGCCGCGCGGATGTCGGCGAGCACGGGGCCGAAGAGGGTCGCGCCGAGTGAGTCGAGGATCCCCCGGGCGTTCGAGTCGGCGCGGACATCGGCCGCGAAATCGCGCAACCCCTCCCCCCCCGAGTCCGCCTTGAGGACCACGTCCTCCACAAGGAAGGGGGTGTCCATGCCATTGAGGGGGGCGAAAGACTCGGCGTCGCCGAGAACGTACGTGAGCACGACCGTCCCCGGATCGAGCCGCGCCGCGATGTCCGAGACGGGCAGGGGCTGAGGGTAGGCGAGCGCGGCGATGGCGGCGGCGTGCTCGCGCGCCTGGGCGATCAGTCGAGCCTGCCGTTCCTCCAGGTCGGCGAGTCGCGCTGTGGCTTGGGCCGAGCGCGCCGCGTCGCCGGACCAAAGAGCCCTAAGCAAGAGGTCCCTCTCGGCGTCGAGTTCGGCCTGGGCCTTGGCGATGTCTGGCGGCGCGCCCGCGGGGAGGGGCCGCTCGCCCAGGGCGTCCAGGAATGCCCGAGCGCGAAGGCTCTCGGCGGTGTTCGCGGCTCCCTCCGCGTCCCCGAGCGCCCGCTGGACACGGATCAGGTTCACGTAGATGAAGGCGTACGTGTCGAGGAACAGGCCGCGCTCGCGCTCCTCGAGGCTCGCGTTGGGCCTGGCGTTCTCGATCACGTGCATCGCCGCGGCGTAGTCCGTGCGCGCGCGCTCGAGGTCTCCGGCGTACTCCGCCAGGACGCCGCGCATGTTGAGGAGCGTCGCATGGGTAGGCGCCGTGGGGGCGACCTCGCCGGAGATCGCCAGCGCCTCCTCAACGAGCGCCCTGGCGCCATCGATGTCGCCGCGGTCGATGAGGAACGCCGTGTACTGGCGGTACGTCCGCGCCGCGCGCAGGCTCCTCGGGGCCTGCGCCCGGGTGATCCCGACGGCCTGGGCGAAGTAGGGCTCGGCGGCGGTGAGGTCGCCGTCGTCGACCAGGCACTCCCCCACATGAATCAGCGTGTCCGCGTGGTCGAGCGAGCCGGGCGCGAGCCTCTCGTCGATCGCGAGAGCGCGCTCGTAGAACGCGCGCGCCCCGGCCTTGTCGCGCGAGGCCTCGGCGAGCATGCCGAGGTTCGTGAGCGTCTCCGAGACGACGAGCGACCCTGGCGCCAAGCGCTCGCGGATCGCGAGGGCCTCTTCGTACACGGGGCGGGCTGCACTAAGGTCGCCGCGCATGAAGGCGACGGTTGCCAGGTTGTGGAGCTGCCCTGCGTAGGCGAGAGACTGTGACGATTGCGCCGCCAGGATGTCGGCGGCGCGCGCGTAGTGGGATGCGGCGCGCACGAGGTCTCCGCGCGCGAGATGGACGTTGCCGAGGTCGTTCAAGGCGTCCGCGACCACCGGTGACTGCGGAGCCGTCGGCTCGATGGCGGCGAGAACTTCCACAAGCATTTCGGCGGACGCGTCAAGACGCCCGCGCTGGGCCTCGATCTTGGCCAGTCCGGCAAGCCCTTGCGCCGCCCTCGGCGTGCCCGGCGCGAGCCGTTCGGCGATGGCGAGCGCCCGCGAGTAGGCGTCTTCAGCGGCATCGAGGTCGCCGCGGTCGAGATGAGCCGCGGCGGTGTTCAGGAGGATGATGCTCGTGGTCATGTCCTCGACGCCGCTTCGCTCGTGCAGGGCCAGAGCGCGCAGATGATGCTCCAGCGCGGCGGCGGGATCCCCCTTCTGGCGCAGCGCGTCGCCGACGTTGGTGAGGCAGGCGGCGCGTTCGGGCGAGTCGGGAGCAATGCGCTCATAGAGGGCCAGGGCCTCGCGATGTAGAGCGAGAGACTCGTCGACGCGGCCGCGGTCGCTCTCCAGGGCGGCGATGTGGTCGAGAATTCCGCTCATGTCGAGAGACTCGGGCATCAGAGCGGCGTAGGTCGCGCGCGCGCTCGTGTAGAGCGCCTCTGCCCCGTCCAACTCGCCAAGGTCGCGCAGGAGCCCGCCGAGGTTCACGCGCACGCGGGCCGCGTCGATGCCGTCCGGCGCGATCGCCTCGGCGGCCCGCAGCCCCTCCTCGTAGATCGGGCGCGCGTCGCTCCACCGACCGGTCGCTTTGGTGGCGTTCGCGAGGTTCGTGAGGCTCTGGACGACGAGCAGGCTGTCGGGCGCCTGGGCCCTCCGGATGGCGAGGCTCCTCTCGTGCATCTCCAGGGCCGCGGAGGGTTCTCCGAGCCTCTCGCGGATGAGCCCGATGTTGGTGAGCGCGGAGGCGGTGTCGAGCGAGTCCGGGTCGGCGGCTTCCCAGGCCCGCAGAGCGGCGGTGACATGCTCGAGCGCCCCCGCGAGGTCGCCGGCGCCCATCAGTACAAGCCCCAGGTTGTTCTCCGCGCGGGCGCGCTCCTCGGGCGGCGAGCCGACCTTGTCGTGCACCTCAAGCGACCGCCGTAGCCGCTCCGCGGCCTCGTCGAGGCGCCCGAGTTCCGAGAGCAGCGCGCCGGCGAGGTTCAGCACGGCGGCGTGCTGGGTGGAGTCGGACATGGTCGCGGCGACGGGGCCGAGAGCCCGGTCAATGAGGCTAAGCGCGTCCTGGCAGCGGTTCACCTCGTAGAGCGCAAGCCCCGCTTCGGTGAGGCACATGCCAAGGGCCGCCGAATCCGGACAGGCGTGTTCGAGCGCGGTGACGAGAATCGCGAAGCGTCCGAGTCGGGCCTCGAGGTCCTCGCCCTGATCCCCTTCCCAAGCAAGACGTTCGGCGCTTGTTCGGAGAGTCTCTTCGGTCGCCCCGCCTGCGAGCAGAAGCGCGTGACAAGCGACCGCGGAGGTGAGCTGATCGCTACGCGCGACCGGCAGAACCTGCTCGAGAATGAGGAGAGGAATGCGCTCCGAGCCCCCGTACACCGCGACCACGAGAGCGAGATCGAGGAGAGCGTAGGCTTGCTCCGCGTCGGCCTCCGACTCGGCGCTGAGTC
>CAZCER010000273.1:0-459 GCA_964497385.1 uncultured Armatimonadia bacterium
GCGAAGGGTCCCGCCCGGGTCCGGTCGCGCGAGGAGGATGCTCTTCCAGACGCTCGTCTCGAGCCCGCACTGCGCGCCGATCTCATCGAGCGTCGCGTAGAACTCGCCGATCTCGCCCTCGTAGAGCGGCTCGGCGGGCAGATCGGCCGCGACGAAGGAGAGCCCGTCCCGCTCCGCGAGTCGGAGCAGGGCCTCCTCCGCGGACATCGCGCCGACTTGTGTGAGAAGCACCCCGCACACCCAGATCGTGCTGGCCATCACCATACCCATTCCCCCGTTCCGAAAGGTCTGCCGACAGACACAGGCAGCCGGATGGACCCCTTCCCGCTCCTTCCCGCGACACGGCGCAAACCCCGCGCCTACTCGGGACGCGCGGGCCCCCTCCATTCGACCGCTCCCTCGGGCCGCCGCGCTGCCTACATCGATGTGTTACTTCTGCGTCGGGGGGGGGGGGGGACC
>CAZCER010000273.1:469-7069 GCA_964497385.1 uncultured Armatimonadia bacterium
GGCCGCCCCGGCGCCGGCGCCCCCCCCCCCGCCCCCCCGCCCCCGCCGCCGCCGCCCCCCCCGGGGGGGGGGCGCGCCGGGGGGGGGGGGGCGGCCCCCCACCCTCCTGCTAATGGCGAGAAATGCGGATTTCGCATCTGAGACCCGGATCAGGCGGCGTGAACGGATGTCGGCTCACGCACGCAGCGGGCATGCTACAGAAACGGCCGCACAGGAGAGCGGGTGTGCTACACACCCGCCTCCTCTATTTGTACACCTCGAGTTCGGCGACGGACATCTGCGCGCCGGGCTGGTCGGGGCCGTCGGGCTTGAGCGCGCTGACGCGTACGTACTCGGCCTCCGTCGCGTCGAAGGCGCACTCGTAGGGCGAGCCGTCGTGATTCTCGACCAGGCAGACGTCGGTCCATCGCTGGCCATCGACGGAGAGGGAGATGCGGAAGCTCGTGGCGTAGCCCGCGCCGAAGGTGACCTTCGCCCCGCGTACGGCGAACACGCCAAGAAGGTCGACCTGGTAGGTCCAGGGCCACTCGCCGCCGGCCAGAGCCACGGTTCCGGGATCGCCGTCCACGCCGAGCCGCGGGAAGTGGACGCCGGAGTTCACCTCGAGTTCGTGCGACCCGTCGAGGCTGAGCAGGCGCGCCGGCTTGCCGAACGCGAGATTGCCGGGGGGAATGGGGCCTCGGTCCTTGAGCGCCGCGATGCGGGGCCGGAGTTCGCGCAGCACCTCGAGCTGCGACCGATCGAGCGAGCCGTCGCGGTAGAGGAGCACATCGACGGTGACCACTCCGCCGCAGGCGTTCACATCGCGGATGTACTGCGCGAGTTCGACCTTGCCGTACCGCACACCGGGGGCGCCCCACCAGTTCCCCAGGTAAGAGAGGATGTGCCACTGCTCGCCATCGATCCAACGGGTGAGCGGCCGATCGTGGAACGCGTTCTGCTCCCCGGTCGTGTAGTCCTCATGGCGTGTGTAGGCGCGCACCTTGTCCTGGACCCCGACGTTCAGGGCGACGATGGTGTCGGGGTTCCCGGCCTTGGCCGCGGTCGCCATCATCCCGAGTCGCTCGTCGTCATAGCCGATCCAGGGGTAACAGCCGTCCACCCACCAGCCTGCCACCTTGTCGCCGTAGCGCTCGGAGTACTCCCGCAGCACCGCGGTCCAGTTGGCGACATAGTCGACGGTGACCGGCTCGCCCCAGCCGAGCGCGGCGGCTGCCTGAGCGTCTTCTCGGGGGCCGTCGCCGGTCCAGTAGAGCATGAGCTTGATGTTCCGCGCGTGCAGCGCCTGGTAGAGATCCTCGACGAGGTCTCTGGTGGAGCAGGCCTCGCCGGGGGCATATCCCGTGAGCCGGTCAAACGTCGCGTTGGGAGCGATCAGATGGCGGGTCCGCTGGTGCATCGTGAAGACGACGTATCCCGCCCCGGCCTCCAGCATGTGGTCCGCGAACCGCTCGCAGTCGAACTCCCGGACGCACGCGTTCCAGTCCGTGGCGCGGCCGAGGCTCTGGACCTGGTCCGCATCGTTCTGGATGCCGTCCAGGTAGTGCACAAACACACCGTAGCCCGCGTCGTGGAACCAGTCGGTCGCCGGGTTCTCCGGCGCCGCGAGGGCGGGCGCGGCAAGCAGGGCGGCGGTGAGTCCCGTCCCGACAGCCCCGACGAAGCGGGCTTTCGTCACGAACCAAGCGCTGCTAGCCATGCGGATCCTCCTCGGTCCGGTTCGACTTCTCGTCCGCGTGGTGCGGAGTCGGAATCCAGCGGAGCACCACGAGCACGATGAGCGCGAACGCCGTGGTGAGCGCCGCCCCCTCGAGCCAGCCGACGCCGGCCGCCATCCCGACGCCGGCGGCGAGCCAGATGCTCGCCGCGGTGGTGAGGCCATAGACCCGATCCCGGCTGCGGACGATCGTCCCCGCGCCCAGAAAGCCGATGCCCGTAACGATCTGCGCGGCGATGCGCGCGGGATCCCATCGGTCCGCCGCCAACGAGACGGAGACCATGGTGATGAGCGCCGCGCCCATCCCGACAAGCATGTGCGTGCGCAGACCGGCGGCCCCGCCGTGTTTGTGGAACTCGCGCTCGACGCCGATCAAAGCGCACAGGAGGGCGGCGACGCCAAGTCGCAGCGCCGTTGCGCCCATCTCCGGGAAGACGATCTCAGGCATGAGGGTCCTCCTCGCGTCCCAACGTTCATCGGGACACGGCTTCAGAGGAGGAGTCCGCCGGACCTCCCCTGCCTTCCGGGCATTGGTCTCGAGAGGATCAGGCCAAGAATGCGTCGGGCACGACGGCGACGCGGAGAACGCCGCCCTGCGCGGCGGCCGCGAAGGCGCGCTCGACCTCGGAGAGCGCAAACGTCGCGGCGACGAGTTCGCCAAAGGGGCTCTCGCGCCACTCGCGCCGGAGGAAGTCCATGGCGGCGATGAGATCGCGAGGGGCGTAGTTGTGCACGCCGTGGATGGTGAGGCACTTGCGGACAATGCGCTCCGCGGCGACGCCCATGGGGCCTGCGGGGAAGACGGCGCCGAGCCAGACCGCGACGCCGCCGATGCGGAGCAGTTCAACGCCGGAGTCGAGGGCGCTGGGCGCTCCGCTCAGCTCGAGCGCGATGTCCGCACCGCGTCCGTCAGTCGCCTGATGCACGGCCTCCGCAACCGCTTCGGCCTCGGAGGCCAGGGCGGTGCGGGTGGCTCCGAAGCGCTCGGCGAGCGCGAGCCGTACGGGGTCGAGGTCGGTGACGATCACATGGGCGGCTCCGAAGGCCCGGGCCATGGCGGTGGCGGTGAGTCCGAGCATCCCCGCGCCCTGCAGCAAGACGCACTGGCCGGCGACGCTGCCGGCGGCGCGGAAGCCCGCCGCCATGGTCGCGGTCGCGCAGCTCACCGGGCAGAGCACCTCGTTTGGGAGTTCGTCGGGCGCACGCAGGACGGCGGCTCCCCGGACGAGGTGGCAGTGCGTGGCGAGGCCGCCGAGAAGGGGGCGGTCCTCGTTGAGCGCCTCATGACCGTACTTAACGAGGCGGACGCACTTCTGGGGGATCCCGCACCGGCAGAAGAAGCAGGATCCGCACGAGGCGGCCACGGACCAGACCACGCGGTCGTCCTCATTGAGGGCTACCCCTTGCGCGTCGTAGGCCGGCTCCGCCTCACTGACCTCCTCGACGATGCCGACGATCTCGTGGCCGAGGATCGTGGGGACGGGCGCGGAGCGGCGGCCGGTGTAGGTGTGCACATCGCTTCCGCAGATGGTGGACATGCGGACGCGAACCAACGCCTCGCCGGGGCGGAGCGTCGGACGAGGGAACGTGCGCAACCGGACGGGCTCGCCCGGTCCGGTGAAGACGGCTGCGACGGGTTCGCTGATGGAAATCACTCCGGAGATGAGACTACGCGCACCGCGCGGCGCGCTCCTGCTTCCACCAGTATACGAGGCCGGCCACGAGCGTGGCCACGGCGACGCCTCCGAGCGTGGTGAACGCAGCGGGCCACCCCATTCGCTCGGCGAGCGCGCCGACGCCCCACCCCGAGAGCATGCCGCCCGTGTAGCCGGCCCCGTCGATGAGGCCGGCGACCGTCGCGGCTCCGCGCTTGCCGCCGAGGTCGAGGGCCATGACTCCCGAGCAGAACGAGTAGGGGATGAGCAAGCAGAAGGAGACGGCGCAGATGAAGGCGAGGGCGAGCGGGGCGTTTCCCTCGACGGGCGCGGCGCCCAAGGTGAGCAGCAACGCTCCGAGCCCTATGAGGGAGGGCACGAGCACCCGGCCGTGCTTGCCGCCGACTCGGTCGGAGGCCACGCCGCCGAGCGCCGCCGCGATGGCTCCGACGAGGGGAAACAGGAGGCTCGTGATGGCGGCCGCGCCGGGATCGAGCCCGGCGGTCTCGAAGAGATACGTCGGCGTCCAGAGATTGAAGGTCTCGCGGATCAGCGTAAGGCCGAAGTTCATGGCGGCGATGACCCAGAATGTGGTCGAGCGGAGGACCGGAGCCAGGATGGGCCGCAGCCCGGGCCACTCGGGAGCATTGCCCTCCTCGCCGTAGACGTTTTCCGGGTTCGCGGGCGGCTCCTGAGCCCCGACCTCGGCGGGCGTCGCCCGCACCGTGAACACGTTCACGCAAGCGATGACGGCGAGGGTGCCGGCCGCGAGGAAGAACAGGCCGCGCCATCCCAGGCCGAGGGCGATCGACTGGCCGAGGTAGAGCCGCGCGAAAGCGTCGCCGGCAAGGTAGCTCATGGACAGCACGCCCATGACGGTCGCGTGGCGCTCGACCGGAAACCACCGGGTCGACACGTTAATCATGCCGACCCAGCCCATGGACTGCGCGTAGCGGTTGGCGGCCCAGATGGCGAAAAAGAGAACGAAAGCTCCCGCTCCGGGCACGAGCCCGAAGAGGACGGTGCAGACGACAGAAGCGGCGGCGCCGAGAAGAAAGAGCCTGCGCCCGCCAAGGAGATCGGCGAGAAGTCCGTTGCCGACCTTCCCGATCGCGTAGAAGAGCACCCCGAAGCTGGCTACGGATCCGATGTGCTCCTTGGTGACGCCGGCGGAGCCGAACTCCTCGAGCATGAGGGGGGCTCCGACGGAGAGATTCGATCGGCAGATGTAGTATCCCACGTAGCCGATGAGGAGCGTGTAGAGGGTGATGGCCCGCCAGCGGCGGGTCGTGGCGTCGGGCTGTGCTTCGGCGGCGCGCGGAGGATCGCCGACAAAAGGCGCGGCGGGCTCGGCCATGAGTCACCACGTTTCACTCGGGATGAACGTGGCGGAGTCTACGCCGAGACCATTGCGCGCGGATGGTGGCGAGGCTAAGGCCAAGTTAACCCGCGCTGCCAGCCGCGGATCATGTCCACACTGTCCACAACGCTATCCACAACGCGGTGCGCCCCGGCGCGTCTGAGCGCCTCGTGGGCTTGGTCCGTTCGCGCCGCGCGCTCTTCCGGAGGCAGGGCCGCCAGTTCGGACTCACTCAAGCCGACCATGTTGCCTGTCATGGCGACGCCGACGGCGCGGGCGCCGGCGTTCAGAGCGGCTTCGATGTCCGGAATCGTGTCTCCGATCGCGACGACCGCCGCGGGAGGGTAGACGTCCAGCGCCTCCATGGCGCGGAAGAGCATCCACGGAGCCGGGCGGCCGGCGGCGACGTCGGTTGCGCACACCGAGACCTCCAGGTCGAGGCCGCGCTCACGAGCCGCGCGGAGGACGACGTCGGTCATCTCGCGGTTGTAGCCGGTGGTCGCGGCGACCTTCAACCCCGCCTCGCGGAAAGCCGCCACCGCTTCGGCGGCGCCGGGCACAAGATCCGCGTAGCGAGGCAAGCTCTCGAGTTGCAAGGGGATGAACGCTTCGTAGAGCGCGTCCACGTCGCCTTCGGTCCATGCGGCGCCCGTTGCCGCCGCCCACGCCTCCGCGACGTCGGGCATCTCAAGCAGCGCTCGGATGTGGTCGCGCTTGGCCATGCCCATGGGGCCTCTGGCGGCCTCGAGCGAGACGGCCACCCCGCGCCTCGCGAACGCCTCGACGAAGGCGCCGGCTGGCGCGCGGCTTCCGAAATCGACGACGGTGCCCGCGAGATCGACGATCACCGCGCGGACGGGACCGCGAAACCAGGATGCGCTCGGCTCTTGCATGTCGTCTCCTCTGGCGGGTCTCTCTATGGCGCAACGGCCATGGTTTGGAGGGCGCGACGGACGGCGTCCAAGAAACAGAGGATGTCGGCCGGGGAGACCCGGCCGATCGTGCCGATTCGGAAGCAGTCCGCGTCGCCGACCTTGCCCGGGTAGATCACGTAGCCGGCCTCACGGAGGAGGGCGTGGAACTCCTCGAAGGTAAACGCCGGGTCCTTGGGGCAGTGAAAGGTGGTGATGACGGGGCTCTGGAGTTCGGGGCGCAAGTACTCGCGGAAGCCCAAGCGACGCATCCCCGCCACGAGTGCGGCGTGGTTCGCGGCGTACCGCGCGCCGCGCGCCTCCGGCCCGCCCTCGGCCTCGAGTTCGTGAAGGGCCTGCCTGAAGGCGAGAAGTGCGTGGGTGGGAGGCGTGAAGCGGAACTGCCCGGTGGCTTCGAGCACGCGGTGCTGCTCGAGCAGATCGAGGGAGACGCTCCGAGCGTACCCTTCGGTCGAGAGCAGGCGCTCCAGCCGCGCGATCACGAAGCAGAAGCCGGGGACGCCCTCGACGCACTTGTTCGCCGAGGAGATGAGGTACCCGATCGCGTCGCGCTCCATGTCGATCGGGACGGCCCCGAAGCTGCTCATCGCGTCAACGATGAAGGTCCGGCCTTTCTCCGCGACGACCCTGCCCAACTCCGTGATGGGGTTCACCAGCCCTGAAGTCGTTTCGCAATGGACCACCGCCACATGAGTGAGGGCGGGGTCCGCGTCCAGGGCCGCAGCCACCGTCTCGGCCGAAACGGCCTCATCCTCAGGCCACGTCAACTCCTCAGTGCGGATGCCCAGCACTCGAGCGATGTGGGCCATGCGGCGCCCGTAGGCTCCATTGGACGCCACCAGGAGGGCTCCGTCGGGGGCGATCACCGAGGCGGCCACGGCCTCGAGGCCATAGGTGCCGCTGCCCTGCATCGGCACCGCGGTGCAGCATTCCTCC
>CAZCER010000274.1:0-2679 GCA_964497385.1 uncultured Armatimonadia bacterium
GGTCGGCCCCCGCCGGCGTGCCGGTGAGGTCCGGCTCTGTGGCCCCCCACGACGGAGCGAGGGCCGCCGCCGGGCTCGCGGTCGACTCCCACGCGACGCTCACGTTCGAGGTGGCGGCGTACTCCGGCGAGAGCGTCCGGTCGTCCGTTCTCGCCTCGGTGAGGGTTTCGTGCCCGAGGGGCGAGGCCGCTCTTGCCGACCTCGTCCCGGACGTGATCCGCAACCCGCTCACGCCCGAGGCGGCTCCTGACGACGCGCCCGTGCTCGACGGCTCCGCGTACCTCGGGGGCAGCGGCGCGGGCGCCCCCGCCTCGTTCACCTACCACGCCCTCGCTCGGAAGCTCGCGTCCGCGCTGGCGGCCCGCGAGAGCCAGGGCGCGGCTCGGCTCACGGGGGTTGTTGGACTCGCCCCTGCCAGCGGCGTCTTCTCGGGAACCGCCGAACTCGTGGTGACCGAGGACGGCCGCGAGGTCTTCCGGTCGGGGCCGCTCTCCGCCGAGGACGCTCCGGTTCCCATGGACGCCGCGATCACCGGCGCGGGCAGGCTTCGGTTCGAGGCGCGGTCGCTCGGAGACGGGATCCTGAGCGACGCGGTCGTGGTCGGTGACGCTATGGTCCTTGCCTCTGGCGCCGGCCTCTGGCTCGACGCCGCCGAGCCCTGGATGGCGCGCACGGGCTGGGGCAAGGTCGGGCTCGGGCGCGGTGTCGATGGGCGCGTGCTGTCGCTCGGAGGGGTTGGCGCGCGGCTCTTCGCACACGGCCTGAGTGTGGCGGCCGAAGGAGAGATCGCGTTCGAGGACCTCGCCGGCTCGGCGCGGCGTTCGGCCGAGGCCCTGGCGCTGGTGGAGCGGGCCGCCGCCACCGAGGACGTGCGCGAGCGACGCGCGCTCCTTCATCAGGCGATCGAGACCGACGAGCGCTGCATCGCCGCGTACCTGGAACTCGGCCGTCTCGAGTACGAGCAGCGCTTCCTGAAGCGTGCGCTCTGGTGCGGCCGGAGAGCGGTCGATCGCGGGGGCGCGACACGCGAGCAGTTGGCGCAGGCGCGTGGGCTCCTGGATGACGTGTACACCGAGCTGTACTCGCCACCCACCTCGCCCGCCAGGCTGCGTCTGTTGGGCAGGCTGGAGGAAAGCGATTTGCTCCGCGTGATCTGCGAACCCACGCCCGACGGTGTGGCCCTGGCAACCGGCGAGGCGACGCTGCCAATCCCCGCCGACGGCGCCTGGCAGGTGACGACCCTCACGCGCGGACTGCGGGTGAAGGCGACCGTCGTGGGGCCGTCGGGCGAGGCGCTGGCCGCTTCCGACTTCGTGGTCGATCCGGTGCTCCGTTTTGAGGCGCCCGCGGGAGAGTGCTCGCTCCGACTCGAACACGACTTCGCGAGCGATCGCTACGGGTTGCCTCTGGAGGTTGTGGCGGCGTTCGGCCCGGAGGCCGCGAAGCCCCTCCTCGACTGGGACTACCGACCGACCGGATCCGGCCCGTGCGAGGTTACAGCGCGCGTTGGTGCGCCCTGCGTGATCCCTGTGCCGCTCACGGCGGAGATGCTGCACGTCGACGGAGGCGGGGCGGCGCTCGCGAACACGGCGATGACGTACGGCGCCGAACTCGCCGACTACGACAGTTCGAGCCCGCTTCTTGTCGTGCCCGACGGCGCCGAGGCCACCGTCCGCTTCCGGTGGATGGACGGCGCCTGCACGCTCCCTCCGCCGATGGGGCACTACAGCGAGACGGCCGGCAAGATCTGGTTCCACTCCATCCGCATGCTGAACGCGCATGCGTCGGGCGTCCGCGTCTCGGTTCATCCACCCGGCGGCTACGGGGAGATCGTCGAGGCCGCCCCGGACGACTTCGCCGACGCCGCCGGCGAGGTGTTCACTTGGGACCTCGGGCCGGAGGGGTTCGTGCGGTTCGTCTTCGAGTGCCCGAACGCGACGACCAAGTACCTCCATCGCCAAGTTGAGAACATGACGATCCACATCCCCGCCGCGAGCTACTACGCCATGTACGAGAGCGAGTTCGTGGACCACATGCGGGACCTCTACACCCGACTGCGCGACCTGGTGGGCGGCTACGAGTCGGAGCACGAGATCTACGTGTTGGTCCCCAACCCGGTGCAACTCCCCGGCTACGGCGGCGCGACATGGGGCGGCGATGAGTATTCGGAGAGTTGGGTGCCCGCGGGAGGCTTCATTGGCGAGTACCCGCTGCGCTACCGCTGGAACGGCCTCGGCATCCACTCGCACGAGCTTCACTGGATGTTCCTGAACGGCGCGATCCCGGAACTGCCCGCCTGGCTGCACGAGTCGATCAGCGCGTACACGGAGATCGCGGGCGATGAGGCCATGGGGCAGATCGGCTGGGACGACTGGCCGCGCGAGAACCGCTATCGCGGCCGCTTCGCGGACTATCGCCAGGAGTTCACGGAACCCGAGACCGGCTACGCCTGGTGGGACCGGGAGCGCGTGAAGAGTCTCTCGGGCGAGCGCAAGGCGACGCTCACGGCGGTGCGGATGATGCTCGGGTTCGAACTCGAGGAGCGGCTCGGCCCGGACTTCTGGGGCGACTTCTGCCGCACCACGCGCGACCGCAAGTCCGAGTACGAGGCCCTCGCCGATGACCGCGCCCGGCGCCTATGAACTAGGAGGAGCGCCGCGCCGGGAGCGAGCGAGCGTC
>CAZCER010000274.1:2689-7061 GCA_964497385.1 uncultured Armatimonadia bacterium
CGGACGCTCCTCGCACTGCGGCACATGGTGGAGGTCTCGGGCGATGCGGGGCTCACAGGCTACTTCGCGGGCATGGGCTGGCCGGTCGAAGACGCTGGTGAAGTGGTAGAATAGCCTCACGACGCGAACGGGGGTGATCGAGTGGCGTCTCTGACCATCACGCTGACGCCCGAGCAGCTACGGGCGCTCGAGCGCATCGCCGCGCGCGAGTCCCGACAGGTGACGGATCTCTTGGTGGAGAGCGTCGACCGCCTGATACGCGCGCGCCCGGAGCCGATGAACGAGGAGGAGCGCCGCGCCGCGTGGGAGCGAGCGTCGGCGCTTGTCGGGGCGTTCGCTTTCGGACGGCCGGACGCGGCGCGGAACCACGATGAACTCTTCGTCGAGTCGGTGATGGACGCGTGATCGTGTGGGTGGACACGTCGGGGTTCGTGGCGGTTCTGAACTCGACGGACGAGCAGCATGCGGTCGCTGAAGCCACGTGGAAGCGCGTCAGCTCGGATGGTCACCTCCTAGTCACCTCCAGCTACGTGCTGCTGGAGACCTTGGCCGTACTCCAGCGGCTGGGAGGGATGGACGCGGTTCGGCGCTTTCAGGCCGAGTTCGTGGGCCTTGTCGCTGTGGAGTGGGTGGGTCAAGCTGTTCACGAGGCGGCCATGGCTATGCTCCTCGAAGAGAACCGCCGCCAGCTCAGCTTTGTGGATTGCGTCAGCTTCGTGCTGATGCGGGACCTCGGCGTCACCCGCGCGTTCGCGTTCGACAAGCACTACGAGGAACGCGGCTTCACTCCCCCGTAACCGGGCTCGGCAGGCAGGTCGCTCCGACCACGGTCGGCGAATAGGCTCGCGCAAGTATCGTCGACCGTTCGGGGGTTCGAATGAGTGCTTCGCCTGCCCGTCGAGTCGCCTTTGCCGTGGCCGCCCATCCCGACGACATCGAGTTCATGATGTCCGGGACGCTTGCGCTGCTCGGTCGCGAAGGCTACGAACTCCACTACATGAACGTCGCGTCCGGAAGCTGCGGGTCGGCGACGCTCGCGCGTGACGAGATCGTGCGCATCCGCACCGAGGAGTCGCGTGAGGCCGCGGCTCTCCTGGGAGCGACCTGGCATCCTCCCCTCGTCGACGACATCGAAATCTTCTACGAGCCCCGCCTGCTCGCGCGGATGGGCGCGGTCATGCGTGAGGTCGCTCCGAGTGTCCTACTCCTGCAGTCTCCACAGGACTACATGGAGGATCACACGATTTCGTCGCGCCTCGCGGTCACCGCGGCGTTCTGCCGGGGGATGCGCAACTACCCCACCGACCCACCCACCGAAGCGGTCGAGGACCCCGTGGCCCTCTACCACGCGTTGCCGTACGGGCTGCGCGACCAACTCCGGAAGCCCCTCCGCGCCGAGTTCTACGTCGACATCGCCGACGTGCTGGACGTCAAGACAGCGATGCTCGGCAAGCACCGCAGCCAGAAGGAATGGCTCGATGCCAGCCAGGGCCTCGACAGCTACCTCACCACCATGCGCCGGATGTGTACGGAGGTCGCCGCGCTGTCGGGCAAGTGGGCCGTGGCCGAAGGCTGGCGGCGCCATCTGCACCTCGGCTTCGCGGACGAGGACTTCGACCCGCTGGCCGAGGCGCTTCGCGACCGGATCTTCTGGGACCCCGCGTACGCGCGCGAGCGCCGGGGCCTGTCACCTGAGGAGGCCGAACATGGGTAGAGCACTGAGCCGCATCGCGCCGGACTGGTGGGACTACACCACTCTCGATCCGGAGATCCTCGAAGAGGCCGCCGCGCTGACCGCCGAGGACATCGCGGGCCTCGCGCGGCCGGGCTTCGAGATCCGCTTCTACGACACGCTCGAGGAGTTCTACCTCGCCGAGGCGCTCGAGTACATCGAAGGATGGCTCCAGTCCACCGACGACAACCCCGTCGGAGTCTGCGGCCCCATCGGCCCCGTCGAGCAGCTCCCGCTTGTGGCGCAGCTCGTGAACGCCATGGGGCTCTCGCTCAAGTCCGCGCACTTCTGGGGCATGGATGAATGGATCATCGACGGCCGCGAGGTCGGCGAGGACCATCCGCTCTCCTTCGCGGCCACCGACAGGGCCCTCTGCTTCGACAGCATCCTCCCGGAACTCGCGATGCCCGAGGCGAACCTCCACTTCCCCAAGGCGGATGTGAGTGAGTATGTCGCGAGCTGGGACGGCGTCCGCTGCGCGGTCATGCAGGGCGGCCAGGGCGAGGTGAAGCACTGGGCCTTCAACGACCCGCCACGGCGCGAGGGCGCCTACACAGACGAGCCGCCGGGCCCCGAGGAGTGCCTGAAGCTCAGCACGCGCGTGGTCGACCTGCACCCTCTCACGCTTGTCCAGAACGCGCGCACGTCTGCGAGCGGGAACATCGCGATCGTCCCGTTCCAGGCGGCTACCGTCGGCCCCGTGCAGACGTGGCAGGCGGAGCGCGTCTCGATCTGGCATCCCGGCATGCACGACAGCCCCTTCGGGATGCGGCTCTCCACGCTCATGATCTCCGAGCGCATCCCCGACGCGAGCGTCCCCATGTCCTTGCTCGGGCTTCACCCGAACGTCCGCTTCAGCTTCTATCGCCCGGCGATCGGGGAGTGCACGTACCGGCCTTAGGCGGCCCTCCGGACTCACGGGAAGCGCCATGCCGCCCGTTTGGGACCGGCAACATCTTGCCGTACCAGTTTGCGCACGCATTGCGCGACCGGCAGGGGCGCGCGCGCGCGAGCCGGAAGCTACGTCCACCGACGCATCCCCATGGGAGCATCCAGAGGAAAGGACAGTGTCAGAGTTGGCGTATTCGGACGATGACCACCCGCGCGGGTACAGGCCCGACGACATCGAGGGCATGATCGCGCGTCGCCTGACCGTGAAGCTGCATCGCATCCCCGGGCACTTCGGCACCTTCGCGACGAAGCTCGGCGAGGCTGACGCCCTCCTCGGCGACATCCGCACGGTAGCCATCGAGGACGACCACATCATCCGCGACGTGAACTTCTACGTCCGCGACGAGGCCCATTTGGAACAGGTGCTCGCGAAGCTGCGCGAGGTCGAGGACCTGGAGATCCTGCGCGTGATGGACCACATCCTCGAGATGCACCTGGGCGGGAAGCTCGAGATGGTCGCCCGCGTCCCGATGAAGACCCTCGCGGACCTGCGGACGGTCTACACGCCCGGCGTGGCCCAGGTATGCACCGCGATCCAGCGCGACCCGACGCTCGCCTACACCTATACACACATCTGGAACCAGATCGCGATCGTCACGAACGGCACGGCCATCCTCGGACTCGGCGACATCGGCGCCGTCGCCGGCATGCCCGTCATGGAGGGCAAGGGCGCGATCCTGCGCGAGATGGTGGACATCAGCCCGATCCCGATCCTGATGGAGACCAAAGACCCGGGGGAGATCATCGACGTCGTCACCCACATCGCTCCGACGTTCGGCGCCATCCAACTCGAGGACATCGCCGCGCCGGAGTGCTTCGAGATCGAGGCCGAACTGACCAAGCGTCTCGACCGAGGGGTGTTCCACGACGACCAGCACGGCACCGCAATCGTCGTGATGGCCGCGATGCTGACCGGGCTTCAGCGCCTCGAACGCGACATCGCCGAGATCAAGATCGTCATGAGCGGCGCCGGAGCCGCCGGGATCGCCGTCTCGAAGATGCTCCTCAACGCCGGCGCCCGCAACATCGTCCTCTGCGATCGCTCCGGAGCGATCTACAAGGGCCGTTCCGAGCACATGAACGCCGCCAAAGAGGAGATCGCGACCCTCTCCAACCCCGAAGGCCTCACCGGCAGCCTCGCCGAGTGCATGAGGGGAGCCCACGCCTTCATCGGCGTGTCGAGCCCCGGCCTCGTGACTCCGGAGATGGTGACGAGCATGGCCGACAAGCCGATCGTCTACGCCCTCGCCAATCCGACGCCCGAGATCGACAAGAGACTTGCGCTCAAGGCCGGCGCCGCGTTCGCGACGGATGGCCGGACGCTCAACAACGCTCTTGCGTTCCCCGGCGTCTTCCGCGGGTGCCTGGACGCGCGCGCCAAGAGCATCACCGACGAGATGAAGCTCGCCGCGGCCCGAGCCGTGGCTGAGTTGACCCCGCCGGACGCCCTCGTTCCGGACTTCATGCGGAAGGCGATGCACGGCACGGTGGCCGCGGCCGTTCGTGAGGCCGCCATCGCAAGCGGCGTCGCCCGCGTCGCCGCGCCCGAGCCGCCGACGTTCGATCAGCGCTACGACGAAGCGGCGAAGCTCGGCGACCCGCCCGTGGACTAGCGCGCGGTCACGCGTCCCTCCACCTCGGCCGCCCCGCGGCTGACGGCTTCCATCGTGCCGATATAGCCGCCCGTCA
>CAZCER010000275.1:0-7056 GCA_964497385.1 uncultured Armatimonadia bacterium
CGACCCCGGCGTCCGCACGGTGGCCTATCTGGCGCGCATCTACCGCGAGGGCGGGACTCGGGACGACGTCGCGCGCATCTGCGAGGCGATCGCGACCTACTCGACGACGGACGGGCAGATCGTGGTCTCGCTCGCTCCCGCGGCGCTGTGGGCCGTCGGCGCGGACGGCCTCGACGCCATGGTCGGGGAGGCAACTACGGCGGACCAGAGCGGATGCATGTGGATCGCGGCCGGCATGGGCCAACTGGGGGAGTGTGCGGTTCCGAGCCTGCTGCGCATCGCGGGGAGCGTCGCCGCGCCCTATCATGCGCTATGGGCTCTTCGCGGACGCGGCGAGGCCGCGCGTCCGGCGTTTCTCGAGGCCCTCGACGACCCGGACCCCGCAGTCCGGCTGGGAGCGGCGCGGGTGCTCGGTTGGGAGACGGAGCCCCTGGACCGGGGGTGCGTGGAGCGTCTGGTGAGGAGCATGAAGCGCGACCCGGATGAGGATGTTCGCCTCGCCGCGGCAATGGCGTGCATCGGTCAGGGCAGAGCGCGAGAGCGGGCTCTGCTTACGCTCTGCGCGGGGCGCCAGCCCGAAGCTCTGGAGCGTGAGCCCCTCGTCGAGGCTCTGGTCGTAATGGGTCAGGAGGGCGCGCCGTACATCAGGCGGATGCTGCGCTCCAACGACGAGGGGCTGCAGCACTCGGCGCTCAGCGCTGTGAGCCGGCTGGACACGGCGCCGGAGGAGGTGCTTCGGGATGTCGGCGCGCTCGCGACCCGGCCCGCGTGTACGGAGCCCATCCGGCGCAGCGCGGTTGCCGCCCTGCGGATGCACCGTGAGCCGTCGGGCTGGGTGCTCACGCTGCTGAAGCAGGTGGCGAGCAGGGACGCCAGGTTCCGTGAGGCGTGGAACGGCTTCGAAGAGTATGGCGCGCCGGGGCAGCGGGCGCTCGAGGCCCTGCTCGACGCCCCCGATCCCGAGGTCCGTGCTGAGGCTCTCCGGCGGCTGCAGCCGCCGCCGCCCACACTGCGCCCCGGCGTCCCGCCGAGTATGGGAGCGCGGTAGCCCCTAGCGTCCGCGCGCCGCCGCGCCGCGTGGCGGCCGGCCCTACTCCCCGGCCGACTGAGGCGGAGCCTCTGCGCCTGGCTCTTCCGCTTCGCCCTTGCGCGCGACCGCCCGCCGTCGGAGACCTCGGACGGCCAGGCCGCAAATCCACAGGGCGGACGCGGCGACATAGGCGAACACGAACGCGTGGTGCCAGGCCTGCTCGAGATCATGCTCGAGGGGTTGCCCCAACTGCGCCGCGTGAACGACCGGCCCCACGAGCTGCCCCAGGAAGAGCACGAGCAGCGCAAGCGCCCCCCAGATGCTGAAGCGAAGCGAGACGAGCACGCAGATGCCGAAGAGCGACTGCGCCGCGGTGAGGAGGATCTCGTTAAGCTGAAACGCGCCGAGCGGAATCGGGTGGGCGACGGTGGCGGCTGAGATTGCGTACACGACCGGAATCGTTCCCACAAGCAGCGTCCACTGGTTCAGCTTCGAGGAGACGAGGGAGCCCAGGCCGGTGGCGTCGCGGCCGCGCAGAGCGAAAACCGCGGCGAGGATGAGTTCCGGAGACTCGGAGGCCAGCGGGGCGAGCCACTGGACGAGGAGGAACTCGTCCACCCCCAGCGTCTTCCCTGTGTGAATGAGGGCCTCGCAGAAGGGCTCGGCGTTGGCGAGCACCGCCCCGGCGGCGTAGATGAGGATCCCCGCCACCGTCGCCTTGCGCGTTCGGTCGGGGAGGTCCGCGAGACGGGCGGCGACGCCCATCAGCTCCGGGTGGCCGGCCGGTTTGCGCATGACGACCAGGACGTAGGCGACATAGAGGGCCACCAGCACCGCCCCGTCGAAGATGGTCAGCGACCCCTTGAGAGCCACGATGAAGCCATAGAGCGTGGCCGCGCCGAGGAACCAGAGTTCAAGCCGCTGATCGGGCTCGAGAAGCGCGGGACGCCGGCGCGTGAACCACACCAAGAACGCGATCAGCGGCCAGCCGACGCCGATCAAGAGACGGTTGGCGCCGGTCATGTTCGCGATCGCGTACGACGCGTACCCGCCTTCGGGGTTCCGCCCCGCCTGCCAGGTGAAGTACATGTCCACCGCGTACTCGGGCAGCACGGCCACAAGGGCGACGATGGTCAACGCGGCGGAGCGGGAAATGTCCTCCTGAAGCGCCTCGCAGGCCCACAACAGCAGGACCGCGGCGGCGAGGACGGCGGAGCCGGAGAGCAGGGCCACGAGCGGGGCGGAAGGTTCGACAGGCAGGAAGCGAAGG
This sequence comes from uncultured Armatimonadia bacterium, assembly GCA_964497385.1. Taxonomy (GTDB): domain Bacteria; phylum Armatimonadota; class Zipacnadia; order UBA1398; family UBA1398; genus CAZCER01. The sequence continues at coordinate 2,301 of CAZCER010000275.1, forward strand.
GTGGTTCCAGGCAGCACGGCAAGACCGGCGAGCAGAAGGGGACGAACAAGGTTGGATCGGGACATCATGACCTCCGGGTGTATGACCACGCGACGCGTGGGGACACACGGCCAAAGGTCTTACACCCGGGGCTGCCGGACGGGCGGACCAGAAGCGTCGCGCTTCGGGGATGTTGATCCGCTCGGGAACGCTCGCGCGTCCCTGTTACTCCCCCTTGGCGGGCAGAGCGTCTTGATGATACCCGATCCTCGGAGAGACCGGAAGGGCGGCGCCGCGCCCGCGAGCGGCGCTGAACGCTCGGGAGGGGCGCCTGGAAGCGCCCCTCCCGAACCACCGCCGCTTCAGTGCTTCAGCGACGCCTCGACGAGTTCATAGCCCGAGGCCATGCCGATCCCGAGCGTTTCGGCGGTGGCGAGGTAGGAGATGTCGAAGGCGTCCTGGAGGTCCTCCGGCTTGTGGAGCGCCCGCTCCGCGGCGACGATCTCGGTGGCCGCCGCGTCAATCGCCACCGGGTCGGTAGCGGTGAAAAGCATGTTCGGCGTGCGCTCCGGAAAGGAGAGCCACTCGTGCGGCTCATGGTACGGACCGTTGTCGTAGATGCTGACGATCCCGTCCACCATGCAGAGCCGCACCTTGCCGCCGATCATGGGATGGCGCGCGAGGTCCGCGACGGTGTAGTTGATGTTCGTCGCGAAGTGCTTGCAGGCCGGCACGCCGATCGGGCCCGTCAGGTCGCCGGCGAACCCCATGTCCTCGAAGCCGTCTTTGGCGATGAAGAGCACGAACTCGCCGCCGTAACGCATGGGCGCCACGTTCACGTTTGAGAGCTGCGGTGCGACGGCCTGCGCGAGGGTCTCCGAGTCGTAGGTTCCGGCCGGCACGGTGACCCGCTCCTCCTTGCCGCCCGTGGTGACCGTCATCGCCATCTCGCCCTCGAGGGTCCACCCCTTGCCGCCGTTGGCCATCGCGAGCGGGTTGTTCGTATGGAAGGGAATCGCGACCGGCAGGACCCCGAAGAAGTTCTTCATCACGCCGGCGGTGCCGGTGAGGGGGTGGGCCTTGAGAGCCCCGACGCTCAGGATGTGGTCGGCCTCCGTGACCACGCGCTGGATCGCGAGGCCGTTCTCGTTCACAGGGTGCTCCAGGCGGAGGGGGTTCGCCGTGTCGACGTCCCAGTCCGCGCTGCGGTAAGTCGGCCTGACCTCGCAGAGGTCGCCGACGTGCTCGGCCACGTGGTCGAGCGGCGCGTTCTCCCAGATGATCACCTGCTCCTTGCGCACCTTGCGGCCGTCGGTGGTGGGCGTCTCCCGCAAGAGGCGGACGAGCGACGCGGCCGTCTCCTTGCGCGTGCCGGCGATCCCGTCCTGCCCCATGGAGTTGAGCTTCAGGACGATGCGGTCCTCCGGCTTCACCGCGCCCATGAGCTGGCCGAGAGCGCGCTCGGCGGTGAGCTGCCCGGTGAGGGCGCAGAGCGACGCGGCGACCATGTCGTCGATGACCTCGGGTTGGGTGACGAAGTCCTTGGTCGCGGCAGGGGTGTGCGCCCTGACCACTCGCGAGGCCGCGGCCTGTGACCGCCTGGCCGACGCGCCCAGCAGCGCGGCCCCCGCCAGACCGATCCCGGCGGTTCGTAAGAAGGCTCGTCTGGTCCAGTCCTGCAAGTGCTCCATGTGTGTGCTCCTCGCTCCGTCATATCCGGACCGCTAGGGGTACGGCCATTCGTCAAAAGGAAGCGCCGCGAACTGAGCGCGCATGTTCGGCGCGAGCGCGCCGAGGTCGCCGTCGAGGCGCAGGGCCCTCGCCCCGAAGAGCGTCGCCATCGCCAAGACGTCCTCCGGCGAGAGACCGGGGCAGCGATCCAACGCCGCGCGCATCTCGGCCTGCATATCGAGGCCCTCATTGGACACGAGTCCGTCCGTTCCGATGCACACGTTCACTCCGGCCCGCAGCATGCGGGGGGCCGGGTGGTCGGTGTGCCCGAAGTGCCTGTGGCTCCGCGGGCAGTAGACCACGGACGCTCCCGCGAGAGCCAGCGTCGGGAAGTCCTCATCCGCGATGTAGTTGCCGTGAAACAGGAGAGCCCTGTCGAGGCAGCCGAGGTCCCGCAGGCGCCGGACCGGAGACGCACCGACGGCGCCGAGCCCGGCCGGGGCGGCGCCCGTCCCGCCGAGCAACTCGGCGAACGGTCCGGAGCCGTCGAGCAGAAACTGAACCTCCTCCCGCGTCTCGGCGAGATGGGTCGCGAAGAGGCAGCCGGACGCGTCAGCGCGCCGCCGCGCTTCCATGAAGAGGTCGGGCCCGACGGAGTAGAGAGCATGAGGCTGGAGGCCGCAGGGGAGGTGGGCGGCGACATCCGCGGCCAGGCGCTCGGACGCCCGGCGCCAGATCTCGTCCTCACCAAGGCTCGTGAAGCCCATGACCTCGTGCAGGACGACCATCGCGCCGTCGAACTCCGCGCGAACGCCGCGGAGGGAGGTGTCCGCGATGGCCGCGCAACCCGAGGCGGCCAGCATCGCGGCCCCGGCGGTCGCGGCGGCCTGAGGGTCGAGCGCCCCGTCGGACTCCAGTTCCCAGGTCCGCGCGCCAACCGCGAAGAGCCAGTCGCCGAGGAAACCGTTGTAAGGGATCGTTCCGTGGGCGGTGAGTTCGAGGTGCGCGTGCGCGTTCACTAGGCCGGGGATTAGGTGCGCGTCACCATGATCGACCACGCGGCAACCGGCCGGGAGTTGGGGACCGAGTTCCGCCCAGGCGCCGACGGTCACGACCCGCCCGCCGCGTTCGAGCACGCATCCGTCGTCAATCGGCTCGCGTACGACGGGATGGACCACGCGAGCGCGATGCGCCTCAGGTTGGCCGGGCTCTAGCGTCCGATCCAATCGCGCCAGTCCTCTCCGACCGTACCCCTACGTATGTAGCGGTCGAGCAGGTGACGGCATTGGCACTCGGCCACGGGCGCGAGCGCCGCGCGCAAAACGATCTCGACGAAGCCGCGGACTGCGGCGTCGACGTCCTCCCGTTCGGCGTCGGTGAGGAGCCCTTCGAAGAGCACCCCGGGCTTGAAAGCCCGCTGGACGACGCCCTCGGCGTAGTTGGTCACATAGCAGACAGCCGCATAGCACATGGCCAACTCCTTGGCCAAAAACACCTCGGGGCATAGCGTCATGCCGACGAGGTGTCCCCCGAGCAGGCCCAGCTTCCGGATCTCGGCGGGAGTCTCAAGGCGCGGACCCTCCGTACAGCAGTACGTTCCGCCGTCGCGGACCTCGCGGCCGGTGGCGCGGGCGGCCGCGCAGAGCGTGTCGCGGAGCGCCGGGCAGAAGACGGGGCTCTGGCGCACGAAGCCGAGGGCGCCGCCGGTGAAGAAGGTGTCTTCTCGAGCGTGGGTCTCATCAAGGACGTCGTCAGGGATGACGTACTGACCGATGGCGAGCGACGGGTCGATCGCGCCGGGGCCGCTCCATGCGATCACCCGGTCGGCGCCGAGGTCTCGCAAGGCGTAGATGTTGGCGCGGTAGTTCACGAAACGCGCCGTGCGGGAGTAGCCGGTCTCCCCGTGCCGAGAGAGAAACCAGAACGACTCGTCGTCGGCGCGCATCCGATGAACGGGGGCGCTCGGCCCGAAGGGCGTCTCTCGGGGCCCGAGCGTCTCCTCGATCGGGAGCGCCATCCCGAGCAACTCGTAGGCCGCACTGCCGCCGATGACCGCGAGTCCGGACACAACGCGCCTCCTGTCATCCGTCGTCCGCCGGGTCGTATCCCGCCAAAGGGGCTCGGAGTCCTCTTTCCGCGTGCGCTCTCGCCGCGCCGGTGGTATGGTTCGGGCCGGCCGCGACCAAGCGGCGGAGGGAGCGGAGCGGTGAAGAACGCCCTAACGGAGATTCACTTCGACTCACGCGCGCACGGCGAGGTGCGCGATCTCACCAAAGCCGTGCAGGCGGCGGTCGCCAAGAGCGGCGTTACAGAGGGGATGGCCTGCGTCTTCGCCGTCGGCTCGACCCTGGCCATCACGACGATCGAATGCGAGAGCGGTCTCATCGAGGACCTGCAAGCCGCGCTCGCGCGGATCGCCCCCGAGGGAATCCCCTACGCCCATGACGCTCGGTGGGGCGACGGCAACGGGCATTCCCATGTGCGCGCGTCGCTCCTCGGCCCCTCCGTCGCCGTGCCGGTCGCGGACGGCGAGCTGACCTGCGGAACCTGGCAGCAGATCGTCTCGATCGACATGGATGTGCGCGAGCGAAGCCGCACCGTGCTGGTGCGCGTCATGGGAGACTAGCTACGCCTCGGTGACGACCTTCGCCGCGGCGATCTCGGCTTCAAAGAGCAGGTCGTCGCGGCACACGTCGGCGCGCACGACGATCCCTCCGGCAAGACGCTCGCTCCGGTCGCGGACGATCTGTCGCACAAGGTCCGCGTCGTCGAAGCGCTTCACAAAGAGCGTCGCGGCGACGGTGTCCTCGAGAGTCATCCCCCGCGTTCCGAGCAGCGCCTCGACCTTGTCTAGGGTGCAGTGCGTCTGGGCCGCCACATCGCCGAGATGCACGGTGTTTCCAGCCTCGTCGATCGAAGCGGTTCCCGACACGTAGGCGGTCTCCACTCCCCCGAAGCGCACCGCCATGCCCCGACTGAAGGCGGAGCCGTAGCTGTACGCCTCGTTCTGGGCCGGATTGTGCATCTGCTCGACGCGGACCGCGCTTCGGTCCCCGCCGATCGCGTAGACATCCATCGCGCAGGCCCCACCGGCGGCCGGCCGGCC
>CAZCER010000276.1:0-513 GCA_964497385.1 uncultured Armatimonadia bacterium
GGTCACCACTTCCTCGACGGCGTCCACGACCATCCCGATCGACTCGCCGTCCACCTCGACGACGATGATTCGAGACGCCGACGTCTCCTCCACGGCGGGGAGTCCAAGGCGGCTGCGAAGGCCGATGACCGGGATGATGTGGCCGCGCAGGTTGATGACGCCCTGGATGAACTCCGCCACCTGGGGTATCTCGGTGATCTTCCGGATTCGGACGATCTCGGAGACGAGTTCGACGCTGACCCCCATCACCTCGTCCCCGATGCGGAACGAGACCACCTGCTCGCCGTCCACCACCGCCAGCGCCGTCTGCTCTCCGGCGATCCGTTCCATGCGCAGGGCCTCCTTCAGCCGCACGGTCCGTCAGGGCCGTGATGCCGACGTGAGCATGACGGCGGACGAACCGGCGGAAATGTGGGACGGGTGCGCTGCGGTTCTTGTCTCGCTGCCTCTTCAAGTTTTGCGCCTTGGAGCACGGCCCAGTACCGCTTCGTCACCTGCCGGTCGTGAAACTGC
>CAZCER010000276.1:523-4944 GCA_964497385.1 uncultured Armatimonadia bacterium
ACCGACGTTGACCGGCCGGCAACGCGCCACTATCATGACTGCTCGATTATGCCTTCTTCGCCTCCGGACGCGCAACCAAGCGACCAACGCGGTGGAAGCGCCTGGGCGCTTCTGGCGATTGGCCTTGCGGCCGGCGCGTTCGGCAGCTTCTTCGGGCTGGGCGGCGGAATCGTCTTCGTCCCGCTGCTCATCTACGCCCTGCATCGCCCCACGCACGAGGCGACTGTTACTTCGCTCGCCGTCATGCCTTTCCTCACTCTGACGAGCGTGATTACCGCGATCCTGGAGAATCAGGGCGATCCCGGCGCCGCGCACGTGTCCTGGAGCCATGCCGCGCTTCTCGGTTTGGCCGCCGTGTTCGGCTCCTCCCTGATCGGCGTTCCGCTCGCCTCAAAGATCCCCGCGGTCGCTTTACGGCGCCTCTTCGCACTGGTCCTCCTGGCCACGGCTCTGAAGATGATGGACCACACGCCGCCGACCAACGCCGCAACGTTCTCGGCCGCCTGGCCGCTGTGGACCACTCTTCCGTGCGGCCTCACCATCGGCGTCCTCTCCGGCCTTCTTGGCGTGGGGGGCGGCATCGTGGCCGTCCCCCTGCTCGTGCTCGCCTACGGTGTGGAGCAGCACAACGCCCATCTCACCTCCCTCGCCATGATCCTGCCGGCCTCGATCGCCGGCACGCTTCGAGCCCAGACGCAGCCCGAAGGCGCGCACCCGAACTGGCGCCTCACGCTGGCCCTGACGCCCGGCGTCATGATCGGCGCCGCCTCCGGGGTCGGACTCGCGGCGCTCATCTCCGCTCCCAACCTGAAGCTGCTGTTCGCGATCCTCACTCTCGTGCTGGGCCTGCGCATGCTCGACCTCCCGGCCTTCTTCCGCGGACGCCGGAACCGGATCGCGACCGACGAACCCTCCGACGACTGAGAACCCGCGCGACGCCGCGAGCGTCTACCTCCCGAGCGTTGCGCGGCCCGCGCGGGCCGGGCACAATAGGAGCCGACCTGATCGCCCACCCCCCAAAAGGGTTCGCGGGTGCGCGCAGGCCGCGGGAGGAGGACTCGACTTGGACCGACGCATCGTCATCGCGCTCATCGCCACCCTGGTCGGATGCGTGGTGATCGGAGGCGGAGTGTGGTTGCTCGCGGGGCGCGGAGGGGCGGCCGGCCTCACGCCCGGCGCGGGGGACTCGGAGTCGAGCGCTCGCACGGGCGAGAGCGGAGCCCCGGCGACGGCCATGGCCGTCTTCGCGGGCCGCGAGATCACCGCGGAGGAGTACAACGCCCTCTGGAACCAGTATCTCGAGGAGCGCGAGATCGCCGAGGCCGACATTCCGGCGACGTCGCTCGTCGGAGAGCGGTATCAAATCCTCACCGAACTCGTGAATCGGCGCATCTACGAAGCGGGCGAGCAGGAGCACTCGATCACCTGCGACGCTCAGACTCTCGAGGAGCGCGCGCTCGAGGCCGGCCGGAGGCGCGCCGTCATGCTGCACGGCGACCAGGAGCAGCTCGCCGAGTATCTGAAGGGGCGCGGGATCACGGAGGACGAGTACGCCCGCGAACTCGCGGACGACGAACTCAACAAGCGCCGCGACGAGTTCGAGAGACTCGTGCGCGCGTCGCTCCTCGAGGAGAAGCTCACCGAGGGCGTGACCGTGAGCGAGGAGGATCTCGCCCAGTACCTGCGCGTCGCGAAGACGCGCCGCGTCGCGCAACTCCTGGACCCCACCGGAAAGCCGGCGGACCGGGTCTCCGAGGAAGACGCCGAGGCCAAGGTGCGCGAGGCCTACGCGAAGCTTCAGGAGGGGACCTCGTTCGACGAGGTCGTCCAGCAGTACAGCAACGGCATGGAGAAGGCCGACGGAGGCAAGATGCCTCCCATCGGCTACGGCGTGGACGATGTGTTCGACTCGGTGGTGTGGGCCTGTTCGGCGGGCGGCTACACGGAGCCGTTCAAGGGCAAGAACGGCTGGCACATCCTCCTGGTCGACGAGATCACGAGCGAACCGATGCCCGAAAAGCCCGAAGAGCGCGAGGCCCTTCGCAAGCGCGTCGAACTGGACCTCAAGCAGAAGGCCCTTGGCAAGTGGCTGGACGAGCGGCTCGAAGAGGGCGCCCTGGAAGTGCTCGACCCCGTCCTGGGCGGTTACCACCAACTCGTCAAGGGCAATGCGGAGGAGGCGGCGGAGCTTCTCGAGCCCGCCGCGAAGTCCGCCTCCGCGTCCATGCGGGTGCCCGTGCTCGTGGTGCTCGCCCGAGCGCGCTTCGAGGCCGGCCGGAGCGACGAGGCCGCCTCAACCCTCGCGGAGGCTCTGAACCAAGCCGGGACCGAAGAGAAGCCGGAACTCTATGTCCATCGGGCGGACTTCTTCTTCGCCGCCGAGCAGCCGGAGAAGGCGACCGCCGATCTCGATCAGGCCTGGTCGCTCACCAAGGACCCGCTGGTCCAGCTTCGGATCGCCGACATGCTGGCCTCGCGCGGGCGGCAGGAGGCGGCGAGCAACCGCCTGCAAGAGGCCATGGCCGCGGGCGCGGATCCCCTATTCATCATCGAGACCGCCAAGTTCGCCGCGGGCTACGAGATGTCCGGTCTCGCCCAGCAGGCCCATGAAGCCATGCTCGCCTGGGTCGACTCCGCCGGACCCGACGACGTCGACGCCCTGGCTCAGGTCGCCCAACTCACCATGGGGGCCTGGCCGCCCGTCTCCGAGGCGGCCACCAAGAAGCTCAACTCCATCGCCGACGCGCTCCGAGCGGAGCAGGCCGGTGGGACCGCCGAGCCCCCGGCCCCGGCGCCCGAGACCGGCGGGACGGCCGCCGAGCCGACCGCGCCGCCCGCAGAGGAGGCGCCGTAGGCCGGGAACCAGGTAGCGCACGCGGAGGGCCCTTTCCCGACTGGGAAAGGGCCCTCTTGTTCTTCCGGCTGCGGCTCTGGGTTCAGGGGAACTGCGGGGCAGGGGGAATGCCGAGAGACTCGTCGCACCCCAGCATCAGGTTGAGGTTCTGGACGGCCATGTGCGCCTGCCCTCGTCCGAGGTTGTCGATCGCGGACACCGCGACGACCCGTCCGGTGCGCGCGTCATCGAAGTAGTTCAGATCGCAGAAGTTCGAGCCGAAGACGAGCTTCGTCGAGGGTTGCGCGCCCTCCGGCAGGACCCGCACGTACGGGCGGTCGCGGTAGCGTTCGAGCGCCGCCTCGCGACAGTCGGCGGCGGTCCTTTCGGGCCGGAGCGTCGCGTAGATCGTCGTGAGAATGCCCCGGGTGATCGGCACGAGCTGGGGCGTGAACGTGAAGGTGAGGTCTCGCCCCGCCGCGCGCCTCAGGAAGCCCTCGATCTCCGGAGTGTGCTGGTGACTGCCGATGCGGTAGGCCTGCATCGTCTCGTTGATCTCGGGGAAGTGGTAGTCGAGCGCGTGCTTCGCGCGCCCGGCCCCCGAGACGCCGCTCTTCGCGTCGATGACGACGGTTTCGGGATCCACCAGATCGCGCTCGAGCACAGGATACAGCGGGAGGATCGCGCCGCTCGGATAGCAGCCCGGGTTGGCGACGAGCCTCGCCGGACGGACCTCCTCGGGCGCGATCTCCGGCATGCCGTAAACGGCCTCGGCGCAGAGGTCGGGGCTCGCGTGCGGGATGCCGTACCACTTCTCATAGACGGCGGGATCGCGGAAGCGGAAGTCGCCGGAGAGGTCCACGATGCGACGGCCGGCCTCGAGCGCCTCCGGCGCCCACTTCATGGCGACGCCTTTGGGCGCGGCCATGACGAGGAAGTCGGCGCGCGACGCGGCGACGGCCGGGTCCTGTTTCTCGCACACGAGGTCCGTCCGGCCGCGCAGCCAGGGACACGCCTCGACAAGAGGCTTCCCCGCGTACGTGTTCGACCCGGCGAACGTGACCTCGACATGCGGATGAGCGAGCAAGTCGCTCACCACGATGGCGCCGCCGTACCCGGTCGCGCCGAGCACCGCAACCCGCGCTCCGTGCGATCCCGCCACCTCCTGGCTCCCTTCGCCGCTAGCCGATCAGCATTCCAAGCCAACACAGAAGCACCAACGGCGCCTGCACGAAGCACAGGTGCAGGATGACCGTCTCCGACAGCGCCAGGGTGGTCAGGCTGTCCGCCGCGCCGCGGTACATGATGAAACCGACGACGGCGCAGACCAACATCGCGAACCAGGCCATGGCTCGGCCGAAGCGCGCCCACCCCACCTTGGTCGCGTCGCCGCGGGGATCGTCCCAGACGACCCCCGCCTTGCGCGCGATCGGGTGCAGGATGAGAAACAGCGGGAAGGTCAGCGCCACCAGGGCGATTAGGCAGTTCGGAGCCACGGTCACGGCCACGTAGGCGTACGTGTGGACGCGGAGGAGGTCGCCGCCCCAAGCCGCGAAGTTCGCGTAGATCAGCCCGCAAAGCAGCGCGA
>CAZCER010000276.1:4954-7048 GCA_964497385.1 uncultured Armatimonadia bacterium
CCCAGGCGAACTCGCCGAGCCTCGGGCGCGCCTCGTCCGCCACGTCGGGACTGGTTTTCTGCCGGATCACCCATCCGGCCTTCCAGGCCGCGAGGCCCAGCAGCAGGCCCGCCAGCGCCTCGATCGCGGCTGGCCCGGCTCCACGACCGACCTGGGTCTCCGCGAGGAAGCCGATGGCCGCTCCGCCGAGCAGGCCGCCGACGGCCGCCGGGGCGCCGCCGAGAACGGCGAGGACGACGAGGAGCGCCAGCGCCGGGCGCATCCCCGGCAGACCCGGGATCATCTCCCAGTCGGAGAGCGGAGCCGAGGCCGCGGCGTACAACGCGGCCGTCACCACCGCCACGGCGAGCTGACGCGGTCGGACGAACACGCGCCATAGCGCAAACAGAGTTGTGGACATGGCACACTACCTCCCACGAATCCGGAGTGCGCGCCCAGCGTCGAAACGCGAGCGCCACTCGCCCGGCACCATGTGCCCCGATGACCCGGTCCGCGTTACACAAGGACGCGAACCGGATCCGAGCCGAGGGCCCGCTTTCGCGTCGGCGTCGGGAAGCTCCTCCGTGCGCGGCGTGCTGCTCGACGCGCCCCGACCGGTTATAATGGTCGCGCAAACACCGGCCGACTTGCCAGGAGCACACCCACGTGAACCCACTCGACAAGCCACCATTGCGGAGCCGCGTTTGGCGCGGCTGGCTGATGCCCGCCGGGCGCGTCACGGCGGGAACCGTCGCGCGCGCGCTCGCCGTGGTGTGGGCCGTCCTGATCGCGCTGGCGACCCCCGCGGCGCTCCTTCAGGCCTCGAAGCAGCTGGCCGAGAACGCCCAGCGCGACGCCTCCGGCGTCCTCATGCTCGCCGCCGTCGCCTCGATCGCGATTGTGGTCGCGCTGGTCGCGTGGGGGCTCTGGTGGCTCCTCGGCGGCCTCCACCGCGCGCCCGAGTCGGACGCCGACGGGGGGCCTCGCTGATGGTCCTGGTGGTTGGAGCCGGACCGGCCGGAACCACCGCAGCCCGCGCGCTCGCGGAGGCCGGCCATGAGGTGACGCTCATTGAGCGCGCCCCCGGGCGCGTGAAGGCGTGCGGCGGCGGCATACCCTTCCGTGCGGTCCAGCACTTCGGCGTCCCCGACGAGATCATCGAGCGCCGCGTTCGTCGCATGGTCGTGCACGGCCCCGGAGGCCGCTCGGTCGTCTGTCCCGCCTCGGACGGCTACTTCACGGCGATGGTCCGCCGGGAGCGCTTTGACCAATGGAACCTCGACCGGGCTCTCGCCGCCGGAGCGCAACTGCTCGTGGCGGAGTTCCGAGACGTCTCGATCGAGAAAGACCGCGTGCGCGTCACCGTGACCGGCCCCGAGGGCCGGAGAGAACTCGAGGGTCACGCGCTGCTCGGGGCCGACGGGGTCGGCTCTCAGGTTCGCGCGGCCATCGGAGGGGCGATCCCCAAGGTGCTCTTCACGCGGCAGGATCGGGTCGCGATCGAGCCGACGGAGGAGTACGCCGACGCGGCCCACTTCTGGTTCGACGGGTCGGTCACGAAGTCGGGCTACGGTTGGATCTTCCCGAAAAGCGACCACCTCGCGGTCGGCGCCGGTTGCGAGCGCCGCCACGCGAAGGAGCTGAACGGGGCCATAGGAGCGCTCACGCGCGTGGCGTCGCCGGACGGCTCGGCCGCGGTGCTCCGGCGCGAGGGCCATCGCATACCGATTGAGAGCGTCCCGCGGAGGGCGGCTGACCGGGTGATTCTCCTGGGAGACGCGGCCGGGCTCGTGGCTCCGTTCACCGGAGAAGGCGTCCTCTACGCGATGTGGTCGGCGCTCGCGGCCGTGAACCTTCTGCTCGAGCACTGGGATCAGCCGACCGAGCGCAACCTCCGCGCTTACCAGGAGGTCTGGGACCGCGAGCACTGGTTCAGTTGGGGCTCCATGAAGCTTCTGGAGCGCGTCTTTCTGACGAGCGACCGCCGCCGGGCCGCGTTCGTCGATTACCTGTCTTCCGAGACCGTGGCGCGCGCCCTCATGGACGCCTGGACGGCGAGGATCGTCCGCTCCACCGCCGGCCTTCACCCCATCGGCACCCCCGCGCGGATCCTCT
>CAZCER010000277.1:0-7041 GCA_964497385.1 uncultured Armatimonadia bacterium
TCGCGCGGAAAGCGTGCTCCGTGACATCAACCGCTCTTGGGAGGTCCGCATCATGCTGCGCAAACTCGCGCTCGGTCCCACGTTGTTCGTCCTCGCCCTGTGCCCGCTCGGCTCCGGTCCGCAGGCGCAGCCCGCAGTGGGGAACGGCAGCTTCGAGGCCGACCAGGGACCGATTCGCGGCTCGGCGGGCTACGTGGCCGAGGGCAATCACCTTGCCTACTGGACCTGCGACCCTCTGGCAGGGCGGAACACGCGGGGCGTCGCGTTCTTCGACAACGGCGCCGCGCCGGACGGGCAGAACATCGGCTTCCTCCAGAACCGGTCGGGCATCCGGCAGGTCGTGCGCGGTTTCGTGGCGGGCCAGGCGTACCGCATCACTCTGCGGGCGAACGGACGCGCCTCCGACCTCCCGCAGTACGGCAAGGGCGGGGACCTGTTGGTGTCCCTGAACCGAACCCCGCTCATCCATGCCGTCGATGTGCGCCCGGTGGAGGCGGCTGCGAAGCATGCGGCTCCGTTCCACACGTTCACCGCCGACTTCCGCACCGGCGGGGGCGATCTGGAACTCGTGCTTCAGCAGGTCTCGCCGGAGGACGGCATCTCCGTCCTGGTTGATGACATCCGCATCGAGGCGGTCCCGCGCGCGCAGGTTGCGGCGGAGGTCATCGAGGTGAACCGCGCCCGCAAGGTCGGGATGGTGGATCCCGCGCCCGAGGTGGATCTGCTTGCCTGCCCCTGGGTGTGGTACCCCGAGCCGGGCGATCCGAAGCAGTCGGCGCCGGTCGGGGAGCGCTGCTTCCGCGGCATCGTGAACCTCCCCGACGTTCCGCCGGTCGCGAGCGCGACGCTGATCGTGGCCGTGGACAACTCCTGCACGGTGTGGGTCAACGGGATCGAGCAGGGCGGCGCGGAAGGCTTCGGGTCGCTCTTCGAGTTCGACCTCACAGCCGGAGTGATCGCGGGCCCCAACGCCGTCTGCATCGCCGCTCGGAACGAAGGCGCGGAGGCGAATCCGGCCGGACTCTTCGGCGCGGTGGTGATCGGGTTCGGGGACGGGACGTCGCTCGTGCGGCCGATCGACGGCGCCTGGCGCTGCTCGAACGCGACGCCGGACGGGTGGCTCGCGCAGGGCTTCGACGACAGCGCCTGGCCGCATGCGAAGGAGATTGGGAAGATGGGAGATCCGCCTTGGGGTGTTCCGGGGTTCCTCGCGACGCGACCGGGGCCCGGGTTCCCGGAGTTCGAGGCGCCGGGCCACGAGCGTGAGATGGAGACGTTGCGGCGTCTCTTCCGGTTGCACTACCGCCCCGACCTGCTCGGAGCGACGCTCTGGGAGCAGTGGATCCCGATGTCCACGCTCTGGCCGTCCATCGGGGCCGAGCAGGCTCAGGCGACGTGGCGCTCGGCTCTTTCGAGGAAGCGGATCGACGCCGAGGGCTACGTTTCGACGCATCAGCATCGCGGGTTGGCCCACGCCGAGGGTTGGCCCTTCCCGACGTGGGGGCAGTCGGCCGGAATGGGCTGGCATTTCTCAATAGAGGGGCATCCGTATCGCGGCGGGATGCCTCTCACGAAGGATCCGATGGCGGCGGGGTGGGTCCTCGAGGGCTGCTCCGACGCTGGCGCGGACCCGACCGTTGGATGGCGGATCGATGTGACGGCTCCGAGCGCGACGCTGACCTTGCCGGAGATGGAGGTCGACTCGCTCGTCGCACCGTTCATCCGGATCGAGTGGGACCCTTCGGAACTCGGCCCGGACGCGCACCCATACCTCGAGTGGGCCACCGCGGACGCGCCGGAGTTCGACGCCGCGCGACGGATCGACATCCCTCCGACGATGGACGCGGGCATGGCCTACACGCATGCGCCGCTCTACAGGCTTCCGGCCTGGGGCGGGACGATCACGCGCCTCCGGATTGGCCTCGGCAACACGGGCCCGGGCAAGCTCACGCTGAAAGAGGTCATCACCGCCATCGACACGCGCCACCCGATCAACAACTCCACCTATCTCGAGGGCTGCCGCGACTACCTCGCCTGGACGGGCGATGACGCCTTCCTGCGCGAGAACATCAGCCGGATGCGCAAAGCGCTTGCGTACGCGGTCACGGAGTTCCGAACGCGGGAGTCGGGCTGCGTGGACGCTCCGTGGGCGGGGCACGACGGTCTCGCCGGGTTTCTCGTACACGCGGACGGCTCCAAGACGCTCCGAGCCGGGCACGGCGTCGGCGGGAACTACTGGGATCTGCTCCCCTTCGGCGGGAAGGACGCGCTCGGGACGCTCTACTTCCTCGATGCCCTCCGGAGCATGGCCGAGGTTGAGGCGTACATCGCCGCCCGCCCTGAGTTGGGCATCGCGGCGCCTGAGGAGGGCTTCGGCCGTGAGGCGCTGCTCGCCCGGGCTGAGGACGTCCGCGCGCGCTCGCAAGACCTGTTCTGGAGCCCGGAGACGGGTCGCTTCGTCGCCTGCGTGGACCGTGAAGGCGTGACGCACGACTACGGCTTCACGTTCCTGAACCTGGAGGCGATCTACTACGGCCTCGCGTCCGACGAGCAGGCGCGGAGCATCCTCGACTGGGTGACCGGCAGGCGTGTGGTCGAGGGCGACACCTCGCGGGGCGAGGACATCTACCACTGGCGCTTCGCCCCGCGGGCGACCACGAAGCGCAACGTGGAGTGGTACGTCTGGGCCTGGAGCGGCCCGGAGGGCATCCCGTGGGGCTACCAGGTGCAGGACGGCGGGGCGGTGCTCGGGTTCAGCTACCACGACCTGATGGCGCGCCTCGCGGTGCTCGGCTCCGATGACGCGTGGGAGCGGCTGAGCGCGATCCTCGACTGGTTCGAGGAGGTGCTCGCCGAGGGCGGGTATCGCGAGTACTACCGGGACCCCTCGCGAGGGACGCTTCAGGGCGGCGGCCCTCCCGGCGGGCTCGGCATGGATCAGGAGTTCATCGAGAGCGTGCTCGTGCCGCAGGTGATGCTCTATGGGTTCATGGGGTTCGAGGCGGGGCTGGACGGGTTCTCCGTGTCGCCCAAGCTGCCGAGCGACTGGCCGGAGCTGAGCATCAAGGGCATGCGGTACCGGGGCCTCGACCTCGACGTGACCGCGACGCCCGAGAAGGTCACGATCGTCTACGAGGGCGAGGGCGCCGAGGACGTGCTGGTGCGTGTGGACGGCGGAGAGGCGCGCCCACTCGGCGAGGGTGCGAGCGGAACGTTCGAGGCGCCGAGGGGACGGTGACGCGCCCATGACCCAGCCCGAGCTGCTCTACCTTTCGCAGTCCGACGTGGCCGGGCTCGGAGTGACCATGCCCGAGGTGATCGCCGCCGTCGAAACGGCGTTCCGCGAGAAGGGCCACGGGCGGGCCGAGCTGCCGCCGAAGACGGCCATCCATCCGGGCGCCGGAGGCGGGTTCCTGCATGCGATGCCGGGCTGCATCGAGGGCCTCCGTGCGGCGGGCCTCAAGTGGGTCGGAGCATTCCCCGGGAACCGCGCCAAGGGCTTGCCGTACGTCAGCGCGGTGCTCATCCTGAACGACGTGGAGACGGGCCTGCCACTGGCGGTCATGGATGCGTCGTGGATCACGGCGACGCGCACGGGGGCGGCGACGGCGGTCGCGGCGAGGCTCCTCGCGCGGCCCGAGTCCTCGGTGGTCGGCATTCTCGGCTGCGGCGTGCAGGGGCGGAGCAACCTCGAGGCCTTGCACCACTGCTTCCGGATCGAGGAGGTCCGCGCCTACGACATAGACCTCCATGCCGCCGACGACTACGCAGGAGAGATGGGCGACAGGCTGGGGCTCGAGGTCTCCGTTGTCCCGACCCCGCGGCGCGCCGTCACGGGTTGTCACATCGTGGTCACGGCCGCGCCCCAGTTGCCGGCTCCGCCCCGTACGATCGAGCCCGGTTGGCTCGACCCCGGCGGCTTCGCGTCTCTCGTGGACTGGGACGGGTCGTTCCAGCCGGCGGCGCTTCACGAAGCGGACAAGTTCTGCACCGACGACACGGCCCAGTTCCGGCACTATCAGTCGCTCGGGCGCCTCGCGGACGTACCGGCCATCCACGCGGACCTGGGTGAACTCGTGATAGGCGCGAAGCCCGGCCGCGAGTCAACCGAGGAGCGCACGATGACCTGCAACCTGGGGCTCGCGATCTGTGACGTGGCGGTCGCGTCGCTCGTGTACGCCGGGGCCGCCGAGCGCGGGGTGGGGACGAGGCTGGAGAGGTAGCGGGGGCGTGTCTCGCTCCGCGGCGCCTGTGTCCCCTGTCGCACCGCTATCCCCGTGGCGCCGGCGTCCCTGCCGGTGGATTCAGAGGCGGCTCACGCCAGGTTTCCGGCCGCTCCATCAGTTCCGGACCTCGACCAGAGCATCGGGGATGACATGGCCCCCGCCGTTTCCGTTCACGAGGGCGAGCGTCTGCTCGACGACCTTGGCGAACTGCTGCTCGTAGAGGGTCGCGTAGAGGCCGCCCCTGGCGATGAGTTCCTCGTGCGGGCCGCACTCCACCACACGGCCGTCATCGAGTGCGACGATCTTGTCCGCGCTGAGGATGGTGGAGAGGCGGTGGGCGATGATGAGCGAGGTCCGACCTTCGAGCAGCGTCGCGAGGGCCTCCTGCACGAGGTGCTCGGAGGTGGCGTCGAGACTGCTCGTGGCCTCATCGAGGATCAGGATGCGCGGGTTCTTGAGGATGGCCCGGGCGATCGAGATCCGCTGCTTCTCGCCGCCGGAGAGCCGGAAGCCGCGCTCGCCGACGATCGTGTCATAGCCGTCCGGGAGGCTCTCGATGAACTCGTGGATGTTCGCCGCTTTGGTGGCTTGAACGAGTTCCGCCTCGGTGGCGTCCGGCTTCGCGTAGAAGAGGTTCTCGCGAATAGTGTCATGGAAGAGGAATGTCTCCTGCGTCACTACGGCCATGTGCGATCGGAGGCTCTCCTGCGTGAGGTCCCGTAGGTCGTATCCGTCGAGGGTGATGGCGCCGTCGGTCGGGTCGTAGAAGCGCGGGACGAGATAGGTGATGGTCGACTTCCCGGCGCCGCTCGGACCGACCAAAGCCACCTGCTCCCCGGGGAGGATCTCGAAAGAGATCTCGTTGAGGGCGAAGAGGCGCTGCGCTTCCTCGGCCTCGGCGTCCGCGGTTTCGCCGGGCTTGCCCGCTTCCGGCGGCGGGCCGCCCTCGTACTGGACCGCGAGCGGGTAGCTGAAGCTCACTCGATCGAATACGATGTGGCCGGAGACGGACTCGAGTTCTGTGGCGTCGGGTCGGTCCTCGACCTCGGGCTTCAGGTCCTGGAACTCGAAGATGCGCTCGAAGACGGCCAGAGAGCCCTGCACATCCACGTAGAAGTTCGCGAGTTGCTGCATCGGATGGTAGAGGTTGCCGAGATAGCCGACGAAGGCGACGATCGTGCCGACCGACGGGGCGCCCGCCTTGTAGAGCTGGTAGCCCCCGAACCACCAGATGAGAGCCGGGCCGGCGACGCTGATGACGCGGAGGCACATGAAGAGCCACTGCCCGGCGAGCACCTGCTTCACGTTGAGGTCGCGCACTCCGCGGCTTCTGGCCGTGAAAGTCTCTCGGTCGGCGTGCGACTGGCCGAACAGCTTCGTGAGGAGCATGCCTCCGACGTGGAGCCGCTCCTGCATGAAGCCGACGAGAAGCGCCTGTTCCTCCTGGGTGGCCGTCGAGAGCTTGTGGCGGATCTTGCCGACCACCCGAGTGGGGAAGTAGAAGGCCGGCACGATCACGAGCGCGAGCACCGCGAGTTGCCAGTTGAGGAGGAACATCGCGGTGATCGTCGCCGTCGCGCGGAAGACGTTCTGCGCGATCGAGACGACGGTTCCGGTCGCGACGCCCTGGACGGCGCCGACGTCGTTGTTGATGCGGGAGACGATTTCGCCCGCGCGGGTCGCTGTGAAGAAGTGAAGCGACATGCGCTGCAGGTGGGTGTAGAGGCCATTGCGGAGGTCGCACATCATGCTCTGCCCGACGCGCGCGCTGAGGTAGCTCTGGAGCATGGAGATGAGGCTGCTGATCACGGTCAGAGCCACCATCGCGCCGACGAGAAGCTGGAGCAGCCAAAGGTCGACCGGGTCGGAGGCCAGGGCGTGGTCGATGATGCCCCTCACGCAGAGGGGATTGAGGACCTCTAGGCCGGAGATGGCGGCGAGGCAGAGCGTAATCACGATCCAGAGGCCGAGGTACGGGCGGAAGTAGGGGGCGACGCGCCGAACGCTGGCCCGCTGAATGGCCTGCGGGTCGGCGTCCTGCCAGTGGTGGTCCCGATGGAGGCCGAACGTGCGCGGCATGCCTCCGAGGCCGCGTGTCGGGCCGATCATGCCGCCTCGCATCAACGTGCTCCCTCACCTTCACGCTGGCGGCTCAGCGTGCGTTGCGCCCGCAGCAAGCTCCGTCCTCGACGGCGCGCTCAGCGTTTGCGGCCATGCGCTGCAGGAGCGCGAGCGCGGTCGCCCGCTCTTCCGCGGACAGATCGGCGATGATCGCCTCGGTCCATCCGTGGCGCACGCGCCGGACGTCGGGCCAGAGTTCCTGGCCCTTCTCGGTCATCTCGACACGCTTGACGCGGCGGTTCGTCGGATCCACGGCTCGGCGGACAAGACCGGCTTCCTCGAGCTTCTGCAGCGCGCGCGTGGTCGTCGCCTTGTCAAGGCTCAGGTGCGACGCCAACTCATCCTGGCTGAGGCCCCCGTGGTGGCGCAGCTCGCTGAGAAGCTGCACTTGGCCGGGGGCGATGCCGATGGGCTCGAGTTCGCGCGCCAGGTACCGCTGTCGGTACCGGTAGAGCACCGAGATCCAGCGTCCGATTGAGTCCCTGCCTCGGCTCATGGAGTGCGTCGGCGCTCCCTCTTCGCGCCCCCGATAGTTGCATCTGCAACAGTCACAGACTACCACAGGACGGTTGCAGATGCAACTGTTCGATCGGCGTCGGATACGCACTGACGCAGTGCAACAGGAGCACATCGACGGAGTGCAGCGACTCGAAGGCGGCGTCGATCTCTTCCAGCGTCGACGCGCCGGTGGAAA
>CAZCER010000278.1:0-7023 GCA_964497385.1 uncultured Armatimonadia bacterium
CGCGACCGGGCGCCTTGCCCCAGCCGGACGCCGGGGGTAGATTGCCGATCACACTCGCGTGGGAAAGGTGGAACGCCCAGTGAAGAACGCGACGGAGATCATCTGTGTGGTGGACAAGTCCGGGTCGATGGAGGCTGTAGCGAGCGATGCCATTGGGGGCTTCAATGCATTCCTCAAGGACCAGCAGGCGCTTCCCGGCGAGGCGCGCCTCACTCTCGCGCTGTTTGACACCGAGTACGCATTGCTCCACGACGGCATGCCTGTCGCCGACGTGCCGCCGCTCGACAGCGCGTCCTACCGCCCGAGCGGGATGACCGCGCTCTACGATGCCGTCGTGCGGACCATCGAGTCGGTCGGGCGGCGACTGGCCGAGACGCCCGAGGAGGACCGACCGGACAAGGTCATCATGGTGATCCTCACCGATGGGCTGGAGAACTCGAGCAGGGAGTTCCCGGGCGAGCCGGGGGCGCGGGCGGTCAGGGAGCGCATCGAGCACCAGCGCGAGAAGTACAACTGGGAGTTCCTGTTCCTCGCGGCCAACCAGGATGCGGTGCTGTCGGGTGGCGAGTTGGGCATCCGGGGGGACCGAGCGCAGACGTTCGTGGCGGACGGCGAGGGAACGTCGCGGGCGTTCGCGATGCAGTCCGCGGCTGTGGCGTCCTTCCGTGTGAGCGGGGACGTCGGCAGTGACTGGCGCGAAGACGCATAGATGGTGCGCGCCGAGGAGGCCTCCGAGTGGCGAGCCGGGGATACACGAACGTAGTGGTAGGCGTGGGATTAGTCGCGCAGGCCCTGTCGGCAGGCGCCTGCCGGGCTCAGGACGATGGGGCGTTCGGCGAGGACGAACGCCTCCTGGCCACCTACTTCTTCTGGCGCGGGCCGTGGGACGATGCGGCCGTGACGTCGGGCGGGGAGCTGGGGATGTCGGGAACATGGCGGGCCATCTACCCGACGATGGAGGACCCCGGAGCGACGATCTATGGGCTGGACTCGGCAGAGAGCTGGCCAGGCGGGGAGCTTCCCGACACATCCGCGTGGCCCGCGATCTACAAAGACGGCCTCGAGTTCCAGCGCTGGCTCATGGGCGAGTGGCGGGCGATGAAGTGGAGCGGCTTCGACTTCGTGCTGCTCGATGATTGGCACTCGCTGTGCTTCGATGCGGACCTTGCGCCCCGGGACTGCGTACGCGACCTCGCGGGGGCGTGGCTTGAGCTGGACCGTCAGGGCGAGGATCCCCTGCCCATGGCCATGTTCGTCGAGACGCCATTTGCCTGGCACCAGCCGAAGGACGGGGATGCCACGGCGGCCTCGCCGGACGGCGTCGCGGAGTTGTGGGAGCCGACCCGGGCGTTCCTGCGCCTCTTCTACGGCGAGGAAGGCCATCCGCCGCTGCTTCCGCTCCGGGCGTTGGCACGGGTGACCGTCGACGGGGAACCGCGGCCGGTTGTGCAGTTCTGGTTCCCCACCTGGGTTGAGGCGGGTCTGACGAAGTGGGACGCCTGGACGTTCAGCGAGCTGCGCAGGCTGTGCCGGGAGGCCTTCGGGGTGGAGCCCTTCATCGGAGTGAACCAGCATGTGCACGGTCCGGACTTCGAGGGCGGCTGGAGCAGCGTGCAGCCGGACGGCGACCGCGTCGAGATCACCTCGGAAGCCGGCGTTGTCGATTACGACGTGGCCTGGTGGGGAGCGATGGCCGGCCCGCAGATCTACCCGGAGGCGATCGCTTTCGGCCCGGGTCATTGGTGCCCGCGCCAAACAGGCGACCAGCCCGCGACACGCCACTACAGCGCTGAGTACGGTGAGGACGAGTACCGGTATCTCTGGTGTTGGCGCAAGGTCCTGAGCGACCCCGCAAGCTTCGACCACCGCGTGCTCATCGTCGAGAGCTGGAACAACAACGACGAGGGCTGCGCGATCTTCTACAGCGAGCCCAAGGACTTCCACACCGAGGCCGGGGAGCTGATCGATCGGTGGGGCCCCACGCCCGAGTTCTACATGGCGCTGACGCGCGAGTTCGCACCGTACTGGAAGCAGGGGCGGCGCCCGGAGCGATTCGGAGGCGCGGCGCAATAGCGGGGCCCCGCGACTCCTGAGGCTGCTCTCGGCCTTCCGACGCGTCGGCCTCGCCTTCGCGGTCTCGGAGCCTCGTGCTCTCCTTCCCGCGCTCTCCGACTTCTGCCTCGGCGCTCATGCGCGCAGGGCGAGTTTCGCTGTCCGGCCGACTCGGACACCCGCATCGCCTCTCTGAGCCGACGCGGCTCGAGAATCGCCTATGCCGGGCGCGCCGCTTCGCGCAGTCGGCCGCTTGGCGCGCCCTAGGACGATGTGAGCGAGAACACCCCTTTGGAGCGCGTGTCCGGCGCGGGCAGAAGCCAACGGGTCAGCCAGCCTTCGAGGCCCGCGGGCAGCTCGGCGAGCGCTTGGTCCATCTCCGGCCACTCATCGAAAGCCCCGCTCGCCCTGCAGTCCTCGCGGTGGTTCACGCGCGATGCGCGGAGCACTTCGCTCAGTTCGCGCGCAAGGCGCTCCGGCAGTTCGAGCCCGTTCGCGAGGCGCCGCCGCGCGGCGATGGCGATCTGAGTCGCGCGCAGATGAAGCCCGTACGCGAGCGCACGCCGCCGAAGTCCGGAGAGGTCCGCATGCCATCGGCGCAGGTCGCCGGCCGCCGCGCCTCCGCAGGCGTCGCCCGCGGCCGCGAGCGCGGTGAGCGCCCTTTGCCACAGATCGGCGGCCTGCATGCAGCGGAGCCCGACGTCCTCGAGCATCCACGGGCGCGCTTCCGTCGGCTCGGTTCGCATGTAGACCGTTCCGCGAGTGGATTCCCATGAGGGCGTCTCGCAGAGCATCGGTCGGAGGATCGCGGCGCTCAAGGCATGGTCCGTGCGGGAGCGCCCGATCTGCCGCCCCATCCAGGAGCAGTCCCACGGATACTGCTCCATCCCCTCGCTCCCCAGCCGCATCGCCTCGGCCGCCTCCGCCGCGCCCCAACCATAGGGCTCGGCAAGGCGCTCGAGAACGGCCTCTTCCTCGAGCCCGGGCTCACGGAGGAAGAGCAACGTCGCGCGCAGGTTCGGGTCGGCCTCGCAGCGGTCGGGCGTCAAGCCGTAGTACTCTTTGAGCCCCGTAACACCCTCTGTGGAGTGGATCCTCCGAAGGCCCCGCCAGATCGTCAGTGGATGCGCAAGATGGCCGAACGGCTCGGTCTCCTCGCTCAGCCCCCCGAGAAACCACTCGCCCCAAACGGGGATGCCCCGCTCCCTCGCCCGCCTTGCCGTGCGGACAAACCAGGGGTCGGCGGCGAGAACGGCCATCGCCTCGGCGATGTTGGCGTGCAGGGCGAGTCCGAAGCCCGCCGGGGAGACGCGTTCGAGGCATGCCGCAACTTGACCCGCCGAGAGTTCCCACGGCTCCCACCATACGCGCCCGGCCGGGTTGATCGAGAGCCACGTGGCCGCCAGGCGATCCAGGAAGGCCGGCAGCCGCTCGTGCAGAGGCGTCCCGTTGCACCTCGGACACCCTCCGAACTCGCCGCAGAGCCAAGCGTCTTGGTCGTAGGTGTAGACGAGAAGATCGTCGACGCCCGGGAAGTCCGCCGCAAAGCGTCGGATGAGGTCCTCGTAGCGGTCATGGACGCCGGGATCGAGAAGGCAGTTCGGGGGGGTGTCGCCGTAAGCGCCGTGGCGGTTGTAGGGCGCGCCGAAGTGAAACAGCGTCTTGAGCCCCGCCCCGCGAGCCATTGCTAAGCGCTTCGCGACCCGAGCCCGGCGCTCGGCGCGGGCTTCCTCGCCGGGTCTGCAGTTCAGCTCGGCCACCTGAGGCGAACGCCGCGCGACCTCCTCGGACGGATCCACCAAGTCCTCGAGGTTGAGCGGGTCATCGTCAGGGCGGGCGCCCCACGCGAGGTTGAGCTGCACCTGCGTGAACCCCCAGGCGCGCAAGCGCTCGAGCGTTTCGGGCGTCCACGGCGCCGGGCCGTGCACACGGCGCCTCTCGTGGGAGTCGGGCCAACCAAGCACCGCAACCCGGTCGACGAACCTAGCACCCATGTCTTCCCGCTCCAATCCTCTGCACTGCGGCGCGCGGCGGTCTCTCCGTCAGTGGGGCTTTGTCTCTCCGACTGACTCGAGGCGACTCTCTGATACACCACATGATGCCGCATGGCTAGTGGGGTCGCACGAATCGGGCGCCCTGAGGGATCGACCTGGAGTTGGCGATAGCGATGCCGCGCGAAGGCTGTCGGACCGCCATGCAGAGGAACCGGCGGCAGCGGTCTGTTTGGGGCGGGGATCCTGGGCAGGCCCGCCTGCTGACTGGGTTTGCGGCCGATGGCCGCGATCCTCGTCAGAGATCTGGCCAGCCCGGGAGGATTCGAACCTCCGACCCACTGCTTAGAAGGCAGTTGCTCTATCCACTGAGCTACGGGCCGGCGCCGGCTTCAGCGGGGCGGCGACGCGCCGCCCCGTTAGTCCGTGAAAGTGGAGCGGAAGACGGGATTCGAACCCGCGACCCTCAGCTTGGAAGGCTGACGCTCTACCAACTGAGCTACTTCCGCTCATGGTCGGGGCGATTGGATTCGAACCAACGACCTACTGCTCCCAAAGCAGTCGCGCTAACCAGGCTGCGCTACGCCCCGTACACCGAGTATAGCCGCCCCGTTGCCGGAGAGGCAAGGCGAACGGGCCGGCGCGCGCTTCGCGCCTATCCCGCGAAGCCGGAACCTCGCATCCACGCTTCGCAGAGCGTGGGCCACTTCGAGAGCGCCGCGTCGTCCGTCCCGAGGCCGAAGCCGTGCGGGCCGCGCTCAAACACATGCAGCTCGAATCCCACGCCCGCCTTTCGGAGCGCTTGGGCGAACAGGAACGAGTTCTCACAGGGCACGCCCGTGTCGCCGACGGTGTGGATCAGAAACGCCGGCGGCGTCTCAGGCGTGATCTGGCGCTCGTTCGAGAGGAGTTCCACGAGCGCGGGATCGGGGTTCTCGCCCAGGAGGTTGATCTTGGAGCCCGTGTGCCCGTACTCGGTCGCCATGGCGATGACGGGGTAGATGAGCACCATGAAGTCCGGCCGGCAGCTCAGCCGGTCGATCGGATCGGCGGCGTTCGGGTCGCCCGCGTCGAAGTGCGTCCCCGCTGTGGACGCGAGGTGCCCACCGGCTGAGAAACCGAGGATCCCGACCTTCGACGGGTCGATCGCCCAGTCCATGGCTCTCGCACGCACGGTGCGGACCGCGCGCTGCGCATCGAGCATCATGCACGGATGATGGTACTTCGGACCCAGACGATAGCGGAGGATGATCCCCGCCACTCCGAACGAGCAGAGCCATTCGGCCACCGGCTCGGCCTCGTGCGGGGCGAGTCCGGCGTACCCTCCGCCCGGGCACACGACGACGGCCGGAGTCGCCGCTCCCGCGTCATCGGGCAGGTAGGCGGTCACCGTCGGCCGATCCTCGGCCTCGGTTCCGAGCGCCCCGGGAGCCCCTTCGGGCCAGAGTTCCATCCGATCCACTTCCCGCATGCCCTCTCTCCTTTTCGCTAACGCCTAGCGCGGGACGGCCCGGTAGAGCCGCGCCGCGTAAGGCTCATAGGTGTCGGTGAACGCTCCGTCGGCCGTGACCGTCATCTGGCGCTCCTCAAACACGCTCGTGGCGCTCACGATGGACAGATCGCTCAATTCGGCCGTGACTTCCTCCTCGCTTGCGTTCACGACGATGACGTACGCCGCGTCTCCGACCACGCGCAGCCCGGCGAGCACGCGGGGGTCCGAGGAGGAGGGGACCACCGGCGCGACCGGCGCTCGCAGAACATCGGCGAGGTAGGCCAGCTCCTGGAGGAGCGGGGCCAACCGCTCCGCGAGGTCCTCGATCGAGCCCCGCTCGGCGTCGAAGACGATCCCGCGCGCTCCGGCGATCACGCAGGCGTACGCAAGCGCCGAGGTCTCGGCCAGCGCTCGATCGGCCGAGCCCTTGACTCGGCACCACACAGGTCGCCGCCACTCGTCCCCATTGAGCAGACCGCGAACCGCGAACGCCTCGTCGCGGATGGCGCCTTCCCCGACCGGTGCGAGCATGATGTCGCCCGACGCGCGGGCCGCCTGCCAGTCGGTGCGCGAGGGCGCGTCGAGCGGGGCGGCCACGACCACGGGGTGGAAGGGATCCACGGAGGCCAGCCACGCGTACCGCTCCGGCTCCACCCGCTCGAGCCACCATGCCCCGAGCCTGGGTGAGAGGGACAGCCGCGCGACTTCGCTTGCTTGCGTCGGAGGCACAAGGACCGCGAGGGCGAGGCCCGGCTGGGAGTCAATGTCCGCTCCGGGCGCTCCAACCGGGGAGTCCTCGAGGACCAGCCCGAAGCCGAGGTCCGAGGCGCGAGGCAGGTCGGACTCCACGTCTCCCATCACGCCAAGCACGAACACCGGCTGCCCGAACACACGGAGGCATCCGCGTCCGTCGATGGTGACTTCCGGCTCCCTGTAGGCGAGGATACGCAAGGGGCTCGTGGCGCGATCAAGCACCGCGTCGCCATCGCGTACGGTGGCCTCGAACCGGTACAGACCCTCGGCCCGCCCGACGACCCCGAAGCTAAGCTGATAGGCGCCGGCGGGCGCGTCGTCGAGGGTCTGTTCCCCGAGCGACTGCCCGGTGAGCGCGTCGAAGAGCGCGCCGGTAAGGTCCACGGCGTCCATCCCTTCGGGCGTGCGCACCGTAACGCTGAAGAGCCCCTCATCCACGGGGTTCGAGCCGAACACCGTCGCCCGGTAGGACGGGACCGCCGTCCGAACCGTCACCAGCGGCTCCACGTCCACTGACGTGGGAAGCGAGCGATGAAGCAGCGCGCCGTCCTCGCCATAGAGATCGACGCTGAGCCCCTCGCGCGCAAGCCCGCTCAGCAGGAACCGAATCGGAACGTCCTCCGATTGTCCCGGGCTCACTGCGAAGCGGCTCTCTGCCCCGCCGATTCGGACGGTTCCCGCGGCGTTCGCTCCGCTCCGATTGCGGACGCGCACCGTGGCGTCGATGGTCCCCAC